>JAAXIO010000005.1 GCA_012270305.1 Candidatus Saccharimonadota bacterium | reverse complement strand
TATTGACTTTATTTTAAAAATATGATAGAGTAGCTCTATTGCTATCATTATCTATGTTGATGGCTTGAATTACCATGTAAATAAGCCTATCCTTAGGGGCAACTCGATAGAGGAATCATCATGCAACATCAGCCATCAAGACCGAAGAATATGATTGGACGAGCCGAATATGTCTCGTTTCCTGAAATTGATGTAATACACATTCCAGCCCGCATCGATACTGGCGCAAAAACGTCAGCCATATGGGCAACTGATATCCGTGAAGAGGATGGTGAATTGTCATTTTATTTGTTTGATGAGACAAGTCCCCATCACAAACCTCTCCGTCATACGATGAAAGAGTTTGATCGTATCGTCGTAAAAAGCACCATTGGTCAATGTGAAGAGCGCTACAGGGTGCGATTACTATTGACTCTCGATGGGCGATTGATACGCGCATCGTTTACTCTAGCCAACCGTTCGCAACAGGTGTATCCTGTGCTTATTGGCCGCAACGTATTGAAGGGTAAGTTCATCGTTGATGTTGAGTTGGGTGAACCTCGACTTGAAAAACAAAAAGCCGAACAACTGAGGAAACAACAGCTAACTAATACCCGAAAGGCGGCGTAATGAAGATTGCTATTTTATCGAATGGGCCAGGCAACTACACTACTAAGCGACTAAAAGAAGAAGCAATAAAGCGCGGTCACGACGTTCGATTGGTGAAATATAAGGATGCCTACACTGCGATTGAAAAAAACAACGCAGTAGTGCGTTATAAGGGTGAAAGTTTAGATCGATTTGATGCAATCATTCCCCGCATTGCACAGAACTACACAAAGTATGGAACTGCAATTGTACGTCAGTTTGAATCACAAGGGTCATTTACAACTGCAAGCTCGCTGGCCATTAATCGTTCAAGAGATAAGCTTCGTGCTTACCAAGTGTTAGCAAAGGCTGGTGTGGGTATTCCTAAAACAGTGTTTGCTCGTGAATCCGCTAGCTTTGACGATATCGTAGAACTAGCGGGCGGCGCCCCACTAATTATTAAGGTGGCTCGTGGTACACATGGAAACGGCGTAGTGCTTGCTGAAACACCAAAAGCAGCAAAAGCGGTAATGCAGGCTTTTTATGTTGAAGGTGTAAACTTTTTGGTGCAGGAATTTGTAAAGGAATCTGCTGGTACTGACATTCGTGCGCTCGTTGTGGGTGGCCGTGTAGTTGCTAGCGTGAAGCGACAAAGTCTTGACGGTGATTTCCGTTCAAATACACACCAGGGTGGTGAAGGTGTTCCGGTAAAGCTCACCGACGAAGAGCGCAAAACGGCTATTAAAGCCGCAAAGGCAATGGGCTTACCGATTTGTGGTGTAGACATGATGCGAAGTGAACGCGGGCCATTAGTGCTAGAGGTGAATTCAAGTGCAAGCATTAAAACGCCCGAAATAATTACCGGGCGGAACGTAGCTGAAAAAATCATTGAATATATTGAGCAAAACGCGAAACGTCGCCCGAAAAAAGATCGTATTGGCGCGTAGTATTGCCTTGATTGCTATACTGTAAGCATGAGCGCAGTTGTTATATTCGCTATCGTTCTGATTATATTATTTCTGGTTGCTTTTGCTAGCAAGCGGCGCTTCGGCATGCTCGGGCTTGCGCTTGCGGCTGGCTCTGTCCTAAGTACCTTATGTGCTGATGACCTGACAGTTATCGTGCGAGAATTTGGCGCTGTATTACTAAGTCCGCCACTTGGTGCTGTAATTTCGGCAGTACTAATGTTACTGCCTGCAACAATACTACTGATGGCAGGTCCAAAGTATAAAGCTGTAACCCATCGCACTGTTGGGTCGCTTTTATTTGCAGTGCTAGGCACTGCATTGCTACTCGAACCGTTAGGTCAAGCCCTGATTTTACAGGGTCCTGGTAGGGTGTTGTTCAATGTCACTACGTTGTATCAGGAATATATTATATCGATTGGGATATTCTTAGCCGTAATTGACTTGCTGATAACACGTTCACCTAATAGGCATAGAGATGCCAAACATTGACATTTTACCTCTATTAACGTACATTATTTAAAGTAACATTGCGGGACCATAGCTCAGCTGGTTAGAGCACCTGCCTTTTAAGCAGGGTGTCCTGGGTTCAAGCCCCAGTGGTCCCTCCATAAAAATCGACTCACCAAACGGTGGGTCTATTTTTATAATGCTTATGGTATAGTTGAAGGTATCAACCGTTAATCAAAGAGTAATTTTGAAAGTACTGTTTAACCGGGAGAATAGCCTAATTCAGCATCATCACAAGCAGCGGATGCAGTATTCGACAGGCTTCACAATAGTTGAGCTCTTGATAGTTATTGTTGTTATTGCGATTCTCGCTGCTCTATCGGTTGTGTCATTTTCGAGTATTCAAAACCGTGCATATCAATCTGCGCAATTTGCCGAAATTGCGCAATGGAAGAAACTTTCAGAAGCCTACAAAGTCGAAAATGGTATCGAATGTCCTAAGAATTATGCTTTTGTGTATGGGAACAGTGTATTCGGAACTACTGACTTTTGTGTCATGAAATATGAAGCTAAAAACGTTGGGGGTGTGCCCACGGCGCAGGCAGCTGGAACACCATGGGTGAATATTAACCAAGCTGAAGCGGTAAATGTTTCAACAAGCGGTTGCTCAGGATGTCGTTTGATTACAAATGCAGAATGGATGACTATTGCAGCAGATGCGCTGAGTATTAAGTACAACTGGTCTGGCCGCGAGGTCGGTGTTGGCTATATCTACTCTGGGCATAACGATAATGTGCCGGCAAATCCTATTGCTGCATCGTCAGACGACACCGATGGCTATTCGGGTACTGGAAATTCAGCTGACACAGGTAAAAACCAACTCAGAACCTTATATTTGCGAAGCGGCGATGTGGTATGGGATATGGCCGGTAATGTGTCTGAATGGACTGCTCAGTCTATAGCGATGAATAACATAGGGATGACTGGCGATACAGCAGCAAATTGGCGTCAATGGAATACTCCAGGTTTTTCGTACGGTAATCTACCCACTACAACCCTACCGACAACAGTTGCTTCTGTACCTGGACTTTCTGGCGCTACTTCATGGAGTTCACTGAACGGAATCGGACAAATAAACTCCAATTACAACGACACAACAACACGGGGCATAATTAGGGGAGGAACTTGGTACGATACAAATATAGCAGGCGTCATGAAGCTTTGGCTGAACTGGGCTCCAACGATGAGCGGTCATACGAACGGATTTAGATTAACAAAATAATATGCAGAACTATTCCAAACCTTGTCATGTTGAGAATCGGCGAAAACCGCACAAAGCGAACGAGGGTTTCACAATAATCGAGCTCCTGATAGTTATTGTTGTTATCGCGATTCTAGCTGCTTTATCAGTTGTATCGTTTTCTGGAATTCAAAATAGGGCACGAGTTTCATCAAGACAAGCTGAAATTGCTCAATGGAAAAAACTTTCTGAATCACATAAAATTCAGCAGGGTATCGAGTGTCCTCACAACTTTGCTTTTGTGTATGCGAATTCTGCACTAGGAACTACTGACTTTTGTGTCATGAAATATGAAGCTAAAAACGTTGGGGGTGTGCCCACTTCTCAACCATCTGGCCTTCCATGGAATGGTACTACTCAGGCTCAGGCTGCAGCCGCCGCTAACTCAACTTGTGCTGGCTGTAGACTGATTAGTGATATTGAATGGATGGCTATCGCTGCAGATGTTTTAACGGTGAAATATAACTGGTCGGGTGGTGATGTTGCATCCGGTTACATATACTCTGGACATAATGATAATGCACCAGCGAACGCTCTTGCTGCCTCTGTTGATGATGCGGATGGGTACAGTGGGACTGGCAACTCTGAAACAACAGGCGCAAATCAGCGCAGGACACTCTACTTAAAAAGTGGAGATGTAGTGTGGGATATGGCTGGAAATCTTTCTGAATGGACTTCACATGCACAAGCTATGAGTAACGCGGGTATTACAGGAGAATCGTCGTGGACATGGAGAGAATGGACAACCAGTGGATTGTCTTACGGTAATATTCCGTCATATGCCAGACATAATAATTTTGCAGGGATCGTTGGATTACCGGCACTTTCGAGTTGGAATTCAACGAAAGGAATCGGACAGTTCCATTCAAACTATAGCGATACAGCGGTACGCCCGTTTATCAGGGGTGGAACATATTATGATGGAGCTATCGCGGGTATCTTAAAGCTATATCTTGGATCGTCACCTACGGGAAGTCCTCAGCCAAATGGTTTTAGGGTTACAAAATAGACGTGGATCATTGACAGTTTATTGTAGGCCATACTACATTTGTATCAACATAATATTGGAGGAAAATAATGCTAGAACTAAGTGGGCTTAACTATCCAGCAATCATTGCAGCCTGGGTGGTCTATATGGCGGTTGGAGCGTACTGGTATTCTCCGAAAGGGTTTGGAAAGCTGTGGTCGACACTCAGTAGTGTTGATATTATGAAGCTTCCGCTACGCGAGGCTAATCAGGCGATAAGTTATGTGATGGCTTCATCGCTGCTGCAAGCACTTACACTGGCAATTATTTTAAATACCATGAAAGTAAGTGATGCTTTTGAGGGAGTGATTGCAAGCCTAGTGCTCTGGCTGGGTTTAACAGCAGCGACTACAATTGGTACAAATTTTTATGCACGAAAAAGTTGGAAATTTTGGTGGCTTAATTCTAGCTTCTTTCTCGTAACTATGACAATAAATGGGCTTCTTCTAGGCGGCTGGCAGTAGGAGATACCCTGCCATGCTTGCAAATTTACTACGCAAGCAGGTGCACAGCTCATGGCATATTGCCATTGCGAGCAGTGGCGTTGTATTTGGCGTATGGCTAGTAGCGCTTTTACCGACTGGAATATTCGCATCGATTGCGTGGTTATTTACTGGAATTGGATTGGTGGCAACTGGAGCATGGCGAGCTAACGTAGCATTGATTGTACTAAGCTTAGTCGGCGGACTATGCATTGGGCTATGGCGTGGCTCAATCGCCTTAGATGATGACACTAGTGTAGGGCGGTACATAGGCCAGCAAGTTAGGCTGACTGGTGTAGTTACGGAAGATACAGAAAAAAATAAGCATGACCAACTAATTATTCGACTTACT
>JAAXIO010000008.1:22753-26021 GCA_012270305.1 Candidatus Saccharimonadota bacterium | reverse complement strand
GCCAATCAAACTGCTACACTTATATATAGATGAAGCGCATTGGTAAGTTTGAACTAATATCGTTTATTACTGGGTTTTCTTTGCTAACGTATGAACTCGCAGCGGCACGCGTGTTAGCACCGTCAATTGGTAGTTCAACATATGTATGGACTGGAGTAATTGGGGTGATCATTGCTGCCCTAAGCGCTGGTTTTTTAACCGGTGGAAAACTGGCAGATGCCCGAAACAAAGTAAGCGATGTAGTGTGGCTACTGCTATTGGCTGCATTGTTCTCGGTGGTAACACTTACTAGCTACCTAGGACTTCTCGATTGGGTAGTGGCTAACTTAGTAGACAGTCGCTTGCAGGCGGTAATGTCGGCGTTGTTGCTTTTTGCACCTACTAGCTTTTTTATTGGCACAACCAGCCCATATTTAGCAAAACTAAACGTAACCTCACTCAAGTCAACTGGCCAAACAATTGCATCACTCGATACGTTCAACGCAGTTGGCGGAATTATAGGCACGTTTGTTACGGGCTTTATATTATTTGGTTTTATCGGGTCGCGTGAAGCGATTATAGTAGTCACAGTATTACTTATCGCAAGTAGTTGGCTGCTAGTTCCAAAACTTCAGACTGCCAAGCGTGCGGGGGTGTCGTTGGTGCTGCTTCTTATCGCCTTTGTGCCACAGTCACATGAAGCGGGTGCGGTGAATATCGATACAGCAAGCGCACATTACAAGGTGATTAGCGGGTATTACAAATTACAGCCAGTCACTGGATTAATTACGGGACCCGGGGGTACGCAGTCGGCCGTGTATCGGGATGGGTCAGATAAGCTAGTATTTTGGTATGCCAACCAAATGGCTGAACTCACGATGCTCCAGAAGCCAACGTCGGTACTTATGTTGGGTGGTGGTGCATTTACGCTGCCGCAATATTTAAGTGAACAGCTACCAAACGCACAAATAGACGTGGTTGAGATAGACCCGGAGTTACTTGAAGTTTCAAAGGACTATTTTCACTACGAAAACCCGAGTAATGTTACTGAGATTTTTACTGATGCCAGGACGTATGTTAATCAATCTAAAAAACGCTACGATGTTATTTTAGTTGACGTATACGGAGATGCATCGATCCCATTTTCGCTGATGACCAAGGAATATGGCAAGGCAGTTGCCGGGCTACTAAAGCCTGACGGCATGCTAATTGCAAATGTAATTGCAGGTACGAATGGGGGAGCGTGCCAGGATGTGCTGACGGCTATTGATGGCGCCTACCGATCAGCCTTACCGCACGCTGTGTACCGAAACGAATACAGCCGGCCTGAAGTGCGTGCTAACTACATACTCGCGTATGCTCGGCAGCCTTTTGCAATCGACGGCTTTAATGAGCTACCTACGCCGGTTTCTGCACCATATACCGATAATTACGCACCGGCAGAGCGTCTATACTATAACTGCCAGCAGCAGGCATACCAGGGGTAGTAGATATACGCTATATATAGCGTTGTAAAAAAGCAACATAACACTAGGGCTATGCTTATAGGGGTGGAGCGCTGCGCTTATGGTTGTAGTGAAAAAAACCAATAAAAAACCCTTGCATAGCCCATATTTAGGGCCTATAGTAGTGTCTAGACCACTACATATGTAGTCGTTCAATAAAATAGACAGTAGCGCAAGGCACCACAAACTGCACGGTGACCCACCCGAGATAGGGATGGGGGCTATTCTTGCGTTGGCGATGAACACCTGGGGAGGTAACGCCGAGCTGTCTATGAACCAAACATAAAATATAACTATACATAGGGGAATTTCATGGACGGAATTCATGTGGTAAAGCGAGACGGCACCCGCGAACCATTTGACGCCAACAAGATCAACCTGGCGCTCGTGAAGGCAACTGAGGGTTTGCCTGATCAAATATCAAAGGTAGTACAGGTTGCAACGGAGCTCCAACTAACATTATTTGACGGTATCACCAGTGAGCAGCTTGATGAAGCAGTGATTCACACGGCGCTTCAGAACGTTAAAGACGATCCAGACTTTGACACAATTGCAGCGAGGTTGCTGCTAAAGAATATCTATAAGAATATTCTTGGTGATTACAGTAGTGATGAAGAACTAAAGAAGCTTCACGCGAAGAAGTTTGCTGAATACATTAAGTATGGCGTAAAAGAAGGCCTCCTTGATAAGCGAATGGCAGATACTTCAATCTTTGATCTTAAGAAGATTGCTGCGGCGCTCGACCCATCTCGTGACGGGCTAAGCAAATACCTAGGTGTAGTAACTAACAAAAATCGCTACGCGCTTCGCCAGCAGTCTGGCGCACCAATTGAGGTGCCACAATTTACTCACATGCGTATTGCCATGGGCCTTAGCTTCAATGAAGAAGACCCAACTGCTGCCGCTATCGATTTCTATAAGCACATGAGTAACCTTGATTACGTACCAGGTGGTTCAACTCGTGTGAACGCTGGTGGTTCATTCCCTCAGTTATCAAACTGTTTTCTACTTGAAGTACAAGATGACATGGAATCAATCGCTAAGGGTGTGCGTGATGTTATGTGGATCGCCAAAGGTACCGGCGGGATTGGTATTAGCTTAAACAAGCTACGTGCCGCTGGTAGCCCAGTAAAAACCACTAATACTGAATCTACTGGTCCAATTCCGTTCATGAAAATGATCGACACCGCATTGTTTGCGGTATCTCGTAAGGGTAAGAAAGCTGGTGCAGCGGCGCTCTACATGGAAAACTGGCACCTGAACTTCCCACAATTCCTTGACCTAAAAATGAACTCAGGCGACCCTTACCTGCGAACTCGTTTAGCAAATACCGCCGTGTTTATTAGCGACGAATTCATGAAACGTGTACAAAAGGGCGACGACTGGTACTTATTTGACCCAGCCGAAGTAAGTGATTTACCTGAACTGTACGGTGCAGAATTTAGTGCTCGCTATGCAGAGTACGTGAAGCTTGCCGAAGCTGGTAAAATGCGTGACTTCATTAAGATTCCGGCTATGCAGCAGTTTAGGCAGATTTTGACAGTGCTTCAGGCAACCAGCCACCCATGGCTTACCTGGAAAGACACTATTAACGTGCGTGCGCTTAATAACAATACGTCTACAATTCACCTGTCTAACCTATGTACTGAAATTACCCTACCACAAGATGCGGATAACACCGCGGTATGTAACCTCATTTCAATCAACTTGAGCGCACACCTACAGGAAGACAAAACCTGGGACTGGGACCGCTTGGCTGCCAGTACTCGTTCGGCAATTCGCCA
>JAAXIO010000008.1:0-22653 GCA_012270305.1 Candidatus Saccharimonadota bacterium | reverse complement strand
ACAAAACCTGGGACTGGGACCGCTTGGCTGCCAGTACTCGTTCGGCAATTCGCCAGCTCGATAACCTGTGCGACATTACCAACACACCTATTCCAGAAGCGATGAACTCAAATCTCAAGAACCGCGCACTTGGCCTTGGTGTTATGGGCTTTACTGATGTGATTGAGAAGTTGAGCTACAGCTACGAGTCAGAAGAGGCATACGCGTTGATTGATCAGCTGGTTGAATTTGTAAGCTACCACGCAATCGATGAATCAGCGAACATGGCACAAACTCGCGGTACTTACGATACCTTTAAGGGTAGTGGCTGGAGCAAGGGCATTTTACCTATCGACACCGTTGATCAACTTGAAACAGACCGTAAGGTGAAGGTAAAGGTGAACCGTAAGTCTAAATTAGACTGGGATGGCCTCCGTAAAAAGGTAAAGAAGGGTATGCGAAACGCAACCTTAATGGCAATCGCTCCAACCGCGAACATTGCTCACATTGCGGGTACAACGCCTGGGCTAGACCCACAATTCGCGCAAATCTTTAGTCGCTCTACCCTAAATGGTAAGTTCCTAGAGGTGAACACAAACCTTGTTCGTGACCTTCGGGCACTCGGTATTTGGGAAGACGTAAAAGATGAGCTGCTCGCTAACCAGGGTGACATTCAACATATCGACGCTATCCCACAACATCTTAAAGATGTATACAAAACCAGCTTCCAGCTAAGCCCATATGCCTTCATTGAAGTAGCTGCCAGGGCACAGAAATGGGTAGACCAAGCGATTAGCCGAAATATGTACCTAGAAACACGGAACATTGATGATTACGTAGATATTTACACTGAGTGCTGGAAGCGTGGCCTAAAGACAACCTACTACCTGCATGTAAAGCCACGTCACCAAGCTGAACAATCAACCACCAAGGTGAACAAGTCTGAAGAGCTTGCGAAAACGAGTGGTGGTGCACGTAAGGCTGGATTCGGATTCGCTAAAAAGCAAACTGTGGAGGCTAGCTCATGACAGACTGCACCTGTAGCTGCAATTGCTGCAAAGAGTAAGATACGAAACAAACGAGAAGAAAAGGGTATAAGGGGACAAATATGAACTCAAACACAATCATCAACGACGAAATGACTCTCGAAGAAAAACTTGCGGCAATCGACCAGGCAATGGCCAATGCACAAGCTCAAGCTAATGAAGAAGCGAGCACTCGTGGCCAAACGGCTGCACCACTCGACCCAGCACTACTTACTATCTGCGACGGATGTGAGTAATGGGTGAGCAACTGAGTATCCAAGAAATTGACGAGCAAGTTTTTAAGTATCTCGATCAGCCATTGGCACTACTCGCACTCGATCAAGTAATCGAAACGTAAAACGTACTAACTAAAGGAGGAAAGAAGATGGCAGGAATTTTAGGCACCGGAATTCAAGATGGACTACTCCTGAAGCCTATCCATTATCAGTGGGCGATGGATTTATACGACCAAGCAGTGGCAAACACGTGGTTTCCGAACGAAATTCAGCTTGGCCAAGATTTAAGTGACTGGAAGAAGATGACTGATGAGGAGAAGCACGCGCTTACGTACCTCATGAGTTACTTCAACCCAAATGAGTTGCTGGTAAACAAGGCGCTCGCGTTTGGTGTATATCCGTATGTAAATGCTGCTGAATGTCACTTATATCTAGCAAAGCAGATGTGGGAAGAAGCCAACCACTGCATGAGTTTTGAATACGTACTCGAAACCTTCCCAATCGACCGTGACCAGGCTTATGAAAACCATGTTGTAGTGCCGAGCATGAAGGCAAAGGAAGAATTTGAAACGAAGTACATTAAGCGAATGACTGAAGATACGCTTGATATTACCACTACAGAAGGTAAAAAAGACTTCGTTAAGAACTTAATTGCCTACAACATTATCTTAGAAGGTATCTGGTTCTACAGTGGATTCATGGTGGCCTTAAGCTTCCGTCAGCGGAACCTTATGCGCAACTTTGGTTCATTGATGGACTGGGTAATTCGTGACGAAAGTTTGCACCTTAAGTTCGGTATTAACCTTATTCTTACCGTGCTTGAAGAAAATGAGGATCTTCAGACCGAAGAATTTGCAGATGAAATTAAGCAAATGATTCTCGACGCTGTAGAAATGGAAGAGGCGTACAACAACGACCTTCTGCCAAAGGGTATTTTGGGCCTGAATGCTGATTACGTAAACCAGTACGTTAAGTACCTTACTGACCGACGCCTTGAAGAACTTGGCTTTGAACCTCACTATAAGGTGAGCAACCCAGCTAAGTGGATGGCCGCAGCCAACGATACGCTAGAACTAGTGAACTTCTTTGAAAGTACCAACACTAGCTACGAAGTGAATGCCGGCGGCAGTAAAAAAGATAACTAGTTAACAACTTTAGGAAAATAGGCAAGCAGGTTGGGTGCGGCAACTGTCGCACCTTCTTGCTACCATTAAACAGGTAACATTATGACTATTAAAACCATCCTTAAAGATTCATCGCTTACCGTAGCCCTAATTGCGGTATATGTAATTATTTTTACCATCGAAGCGGGTAAGCGCGGACTGTAATGAAAACCGAAATTGAAGCAAAGTTCGTTGATGTTGATATTGAGGATGTTCGTGAACGTTTACGAAAAGCGGGCGCGAAACTTAAACACCCAATGCGCGATATGCGCCGTGCGTTGATTGAAGAAGAGCATCACGTGGCAAACAACATGTTCATACGTATTCGTGACGAGGGCGATAAGGTTACATTGACTCTAAAGAAAAAAACAAAGTCACTCGAAGAGTCTACGATTGATAGTACTTATGAAATCGAAACAACTGTTGGGGATTTTGACACTACTGTTGAGTTATTTAAAGTAGCAGGTTGGGATATCACGACCTACCAAGAGTCTCGCCGAGAGACATGGCTTCTTGATGATGTTGAGGTTGTAATTGATGAGTGGCCGTGGATAAAGCCATACATTGAAATCGAAGCTGAATCGGAAGAACTGGTTCGTGCTGCTGCTGCAAAACTTGGCTATAAGTGGGACAGTGTCGTATTTGGATCGGTGGATGTTTTATATAGGCGTGACTACCCTGATATGTCAGTGAGAGGCGTTATTGATATAAAGTTGGTTAGGTTCGGTGATTCTATTCCTTTGGTCTTTGCGGGGGCTCAGTAATGGAATTCTGGCTAGCATTATCACTTACGTTCTTAGCTGGCGCCGCTACATTTATTGGTGCGCTGCTTGCAACTATGCAACGCTTTACATCACGTGCTGCCATGGCGGTATCGCTCGGGTTCTCTGCTGGTGCAATTTTATATGTATCGTTAACAGACATTATTGGTAAAAGTCTTGATTCATTTACAGCAATTAACGATAATCCAAGCGCTGCGTATGGCATGATGGCACTCGCGTTCTTCATGGGTGTTGGATTAATGGTCGTTGTTGACCGGCTAATTCCTGGCGACATTAACCTTGATGACCAAGAAGGCAAGAGCGAAGAATCAAATGCTGCACTAAAGCGAAAGCTAATGCGCGGTGGGCTGTTTATTGGGTTAGCACTCTGTTTACACAATTTTCCTGAAGGATTTTTAGTGTTCATGACAGCCTACGAAGATATCGGCGTAGGTATAACTATCGCAGTTGCACTTGCAATACATAACATTCCAGAAGGAATTGCGATTGCGGGTCCACTCTACGCCGCTACTAAGCAAAAATTCCGTTCTATTGCGGTTGCGACCGCTACAGGTATTGCAGAGCCAGTTGGCGCCGTACTTGGATTCCTGCTGCTGCGTAATTTCTTGAATGACACTCTGTACGGCTGGGTGTTTGGTGTAGTTGCAGGAATGATGGTTTTTATTGCGGTAAACGAGATACTGCCGGCGGCACATCGCTTCGAAACTAAGCAGCGCCAAACTACTTACGGTTTCATTGGGGGAATGGGCGTGCTAGCACTGAGCATTACGTTGCTTCAATAGCACTGCTAAAAAAGTATTGCACTTTTTACTACGATCAGTTTATACTTAAAAATACAACGTAACTGCGAGGGTATCATTGTGGGGATTGGTGCACGTGTTGTAGCTGGTATTTTGATATGTCCGATAATGCTATCGCTATGGAGTACTGTGCCTGTAAGTGCATCGGGTAGCTGGACAACTGGTACGTTTACTTGGGGTGAGCGAGAAACTGTTACTAACGGTACTGCGGGGCAAGGATGCTATCCTACGAGCGCTACCGTTGTTGGGGTTGGTGCTTTTCCTGAAGTTGGAACTGTGTGCATATATCAGCGACCCGATTTCCGTTACGCCATATATCACAAGCAATTTCCAAATGGGTGGGGTGGATCCTATGTACAAAGTTATTTCGTAGTTGGTTTAGGAGCCGACCAGAATCTGTACCATGTAGAAAACATGGGAACACGTTTACCGTTATCTGTGCCATCGAGTAATGACCTGCACTTTAATACTCTTACGGCGGGATTCACGAATAACCATTTACTTACATATATTCCTAACTTTCACACAGCCTTAGTTCGCTCTAATAATATCGGTGAACCAGTAAAGTATGAACTTCAGCCGGGGGTCAGCAGAAACTTCATTCCAAGTGCCGATAATAGTCCAGTAACTACTGGCGCTGTAGGTATTTCGAATAACGGTAGATGGATGGTAGTTGAAGTTATGGGGGCCGGCATTGTGAGATTAGATACCGCCACCCGTCAGATGAAGGCTTTTTCTGAGTATGTGCATACGTACGGAGTTGGAAGTAATGCCAATATGACCTATCTTGTAACAGATGACGGGTCGTTAGTCGCTACATTCGACTACAACGTTACTTCTACTGTGCATGTGCTTACAGATGACTGCGGCCTAGACGTAGTTGCGTATAATAGCGACTTGCAGGATCAACTACGTGGTCGTTCTTGCCCGAGTGATAGTGGGCGGTTGCAAACTGCCATTAGTACACATTACTCGAATTACTACGAAGCGCGTGGAGCTATGGCGACTCGCTTTAATACAGATGGTGACACCTTGTATTTTGTATCATACGAATATAACGATCCAGCTGATATGATGACGCCGACAATCTACCAAACCCCACTTCGAGCTGGCGATTTTCAAGCTGAAACACAACTAGAGTATTTAGCGATAGGTGACTCATTTACAAGTGGCGAGGGAGATATCGAACAGAAATCCGACGGGTCTTCGTACTACTTGCCTGGTACCGAGGATCTAAATGAATGCCATGTAAGTAGCCGTTCGTATCCATTCTTGCTACGTGACTATTTTGGTATATCGTCTGAACGAATGAAGTCGGTGGCATGCTCTGGAGCGCAGGTACTACCGGACTATGTAGGCAGTAGCCAAAATTATTTGGGCCAAGCTAATAGAATTAGCAATAAGAAAGGTGAGGCACTGCAAATTGCCCGCGAAAACGCGCTTGAGTTATTTTCACCAGGCATTATTCCTCAACTTGAATACGTTAAGCGTTATCAGCCAAAAGTCTTAACTGTAATGGGTGGGGGTAATGATGTTGGGTTTGGCAGTATATTAGAGTACTGTGCTTCACCAACTTGGCAGGAGATATTTGTTGATGCAACATGCGGCTATGCAAAAGAGGGTCATGTGTTGCAGGCAGTGTTAGCGCAATCGATTCAAAGCCAGTACAACTACACGCTTATGTTGTTACGTATGATTCGTGAATACTCACCGAATACCACGGTGTATGTTGTGGGGTATCCAAGTTTCATTAGTGAGTCGCCGTTGGCTGATTGTTTGAACTCGGGTGTGCTAGATAAAGATGAACGTATGATGATTCATAACGGTGTTTCAACAATGAATGCTATGTTGGCTGCGGCGGCTGAATCGTCTGGTGTAAAGTATATTGATATCCAAGACAGTTTGCATGGTGGGCGGCTCTGTGAGGGGTCGGAGTATGTGACTGGTGTCTTGGACGTAGTCCGTGCGAGACACGCTGATGAGCACGAGATGTTTCATCCTAATGGAAAGGCGCACCTAAAGATTGCAAGTCACATTACTTCTGGTGATATTAGCTTTGAGGCTGAGATGAATAGCCAGCCACTACCTGAAAAAATCGCATTCAACGCGCTGGAATCATTTAAGGTTGCAAATCATAGAGTGGCATTAAGACAGGAAATGACTAAACCAATTGCTACCGAGCAGGCAGCATTAGAACTATCAATGCCTGCGGGCTCTAGCGCTCCGAACTCAGAAATCGTGATTACGATGCATTCAAATCCTACCAATCTTGGTAGGTTATTGAGCGATGGCAACGGCAGTGTTGTCGGTTCGGTTTTGCTTCCGGATACACTCAAGCCAGGGCGACACGTACTGCTAGTTGAAACTGCGTCGCCATCCGGCGAGGATATAACCTATTACCAATTCATTACTGTTGTTAGTAATTGGCCTGGTGATGCCGATGCTGACGGCATACTAGATGAAAACGACTCGTGTTTGTTTATAACATCGTGGCGAGAGGAAACTTCCGGGAAGGATGTGTGTACTGTTGCTGCAGCTGACCCCGCGCCGGACGAGCAGGAGGAGGTGCCGGATGATTCTGGATTTGTTGTTCCAGAAAATGAAGAAACCGAGATAGCTGAACGTGATGGACCTAGTACTTCGACTTCGGTAATATCAAGGAGTAATCAGCCTAATCAGGAACCAAGAGGCAATAGTATATTAGCGGCAGATAAACCGGTAGTAACTAGTTCTAAGGGAAGAACAGTTACAGATACAGTACCGCAAGAGAATATGGCTGCCCAGGGGGTGGTGAAGGGTGCTTCAACTGGGGGCTCACCGAGATCTGCATCTTTGTTGCGTTGGGAGCTATATGTATTTGCAGTGTTTGCCGTACTATCGACGCTGCTAGGTGGGTATGGCATACTAAAGTCACTAAGGAGCCAAGCATGAGCGTAAGTAAAAAGGTAAAAAAAGATGAACAACGCAAAGCACACTTAATTGTTACGGCGGTAGTAATATTAGTA
The DNA here is from genome assembly GCA_012270305.1 of Candidatus Saccharimonadota bacterium. Classification (GTDB taxonomy): domain Bacteria; phylum Patescibacteriota; class Saccharimonadia; order Saccharimonadales; family Saccharimonadaceae; genus UBA1020. The sequence continues at coordinate 15,663 of JAAXIO010000008.1, read as the reverse complement.
GCAACTCTAATAGTATTTGAACTGTCGCCATTCGGCGGTAATGCACGGTTTTATGCAAAATGGGTGGAGTGTGGCAGAAAGCCGATGGCTGGCGGTGGAGAGCTTGCTCTTGGCCAAGAGGTGATCAGCTATAAGGAGCCTTCAGCCTTTCAGCCCTTGAGATTCATTCAGCCTGAATATTTCTGCACGCCACTTGAGGCTGAACTAGCCGGATATTCAGCTAATCCCAATAGGTATGAATTTCCGAACATTAATTCACAGTAAAAACAATTAATTTATGCGAATGGAGAGCTATGAGTAATAAAAGAATGAAAGTCGATGCTAATTCTGGTCAACTGGGTTTTGTGTTTTTTATAAGTTATATCGGTGCTCTAGTGTATTTTATCGACACAGCTAACGGATTTTGGGAAGTTGTGTTTGCGTTTCTTCAGGCCATCGTGTGGCCTGCATATTTGGTATATAACGCGTTAGCTAGCTTTAGTTTATAGATCCAATGAAAAAGCCCCCGGAGGGGCTCTTTTCAGAGTTCATCCGGGGTACTACTCGCAGAGGTCGCAGTTGCCACTTCGCGGGTATGTGGTGAAGTGCTTCGGGCAGATGGGGTCATCTGACGCGATTGATACTTCCTCCGTCATGGAGTATGTGACCGTACGCCTGATGATGATTGGCTTGCCGGACTTGGCGGGACGCCCCAGGTGGGACAGGCCTCTAGGCCAGGCGATTTCATGCACTTCCAAGGCGAGTGCTTCTGCAAGTGCCTTGGCCACTCCTTCACTTGTCTTGTAGGCACTTCCGTTCTCGACGGCATTGATTGCCGCCATGGAGATGCCCGACTCGCGCGAGAGGTCACGCTTGGTCATGCCAAGCTCCTCGCGCGCTTCCTTGAGGGTGTACTGCTTCGTGGTCATAAGACCACCTCCTGATTGTAGTAGATGCGACACACGGAAATCGTGTACGCTAATATACTATCACATTTATGCTAAAATGTCAATATTATAGCAGGGTTATAGACGGGCGCCCTCGCGTGCTTTATTCGCCCACACGTCAGCAAGTTCATTACCTTCGTCGCCATTGTGGCCGCGCACCCATACTAATTTTGCTTTAGATGAGCGATAGAGGGGGCAAATCTCGCGCACAATATCTAGGTTTTTGATTTCACCGCCTTTTTTCTTCCACCCGTTAGCTTCCCAGGTGAGTGACCACTTAGTAATAACGTTAATCCAGAATTCACTGTCGGTGTGAATCGCACATTCTTGGCCGTTGGCATGCGTAAGTGCTGCCATAATAGCAAAGCCTTCCATGCGAATATTCGTTGTGTCGCCGCCGCTTGGTTCAGTGCCAAGTGCAACCGGTTGTTTGTTTAATATAACAGCGTAACCGCCTGGGCCTGGGTTCGGGCTAGCTGAGCCGTCGGTGTAGTAGGTAAGCATTCCTTAAGTATAGCAATAATTAGTCTGATGTAGGCGGTGCTGTTCTACGAGGAAGCGCGTTACGAGCTCGTACGAGCGTGCGGTTGAGGGGGCGAGCAACTAAGTGCCCAAACCCAACACCGCTGGCGATAGCTAGCGCAACAAACCCAGCTTCGAGTAGCGTAGAAAAGTCGTCGTAGCCACCACTTACGAGTGCAAATAATCCATTGTATAAGGCAATTCCAGGAACAAGTGTAATGATACCGGCCATCATCAGGCCGACCGATGGTGTTCGGCTAACACGTGAGATTAAGGTTGCAGCTACACCCGCCGCTGTTGCCCCTATAGCGCTGGCAACGATTGTAGCGAGCGCTCCACCAACATCAAGTGTGAAGTTGTAGGTGTGCCAAGCCACAATACCAATAAGTCCGGCAACAAATATACCAACCCAGCGTGTTTGCATGCTCAAGGCGTATCCGGCCGATATTAAGAAAGCGCCAATATATTGCCAGTCGCTAGCAGCAATAACGAACCGACTTTGAGTGGGGATGTAGACGCCCATTTTTTTAGCAAAATACATGCCCGTAAGTACACCTGCCACGATGCCGATGGTGAGCATAGCAACCTTCAGTAGGCGAGCATTGGCGGTTACATAAAATTCATCAATTGCATCTTGCACCGCACTCACTACGGTAAGTCCGGCAACTAACATCACAATTCCACCAATAACAATCAGGCTTGGGTTAACGTCTTGAATCCAGGATACGCTGTTGCTATCATCGATTTTTCTTACAACCGCAGCTATTAACACAATTAGAATACTGGCAAAAATTTGGGCAAAAAAGGTGGGAATGCGGTGGTGTACTAGTAGGCGCAAAAAGTAAGAAACAAATGCCGCTACGGTGAACATTATCGCTAAAATAATGGGCTGTGCGCCATAGAGCACACCAACGCCTGCGCTAATTAGCCCACTTCCGCATATGGTGAGCCAATACGGGTACTTTACGGGTTTTGTAATAATAGTATCGAACGCTTTTTCTGCATCATCAAGGTTCATTCCATGCCGAATGCTACGAACTAGTTCTTGAATGGATTGTACAGTCATGTAATTAACGGTACGGGGTTGGGCATGCCGAATAATAGTAAGCGGTTCGCGCGCGTCACCGCGATCTTGAGATACGGTAATGAGGGTTGAGCTGATGTCGATTTGTACTTTACGCGTGCAGTAGCGATCGGTGATATCGAGTGATTGACTCACCACGTCGGCAACTGACACGCCCATGGCAATTAATGTATCAGCAACATTTACCGCCAGCCGAAGCGCGCGCATATTCGGAGTAATAGACTCATCGAACTTATCGAACAGTAATTCTTCTTTAGCGGGGCGAATTACTGCTTGAACAAATTTTTGGATTGCATTTGGTTGTTTAGTGTCAGCCATTAATTGTAGTATAGCACTCCACCTCGAGGGCTAACACTAGTGGTATATACACACTACAGCTAGCGTATGCCTAAAATACAACACTCTACAGGTAGCGTAGTAATAAAGAACAGTGCTACAATGAAACCCCATGGATACGACAAAAAACCATGGGATAAACAAGAACAAACAGAAATATATTTTTGTGACAGGAGGGGTCCTGTCGGGGGTAGGGAAAGGTATCACCGCTGCATCTATCGGGGCAGTCCTACAAGCTAAGGGTGCATACGTTTCCATTCAAAAATGCGACCCGTATCTCAATGTAGATGCGGGTCTTCTTAATCCCGCAGAACATGGGGAATGTTTTGTTACAAAAGATGGTGCTGAAACTGATTTGGACTTGGGGCACTACGAGCGATTTTTAGACATTGAGTTAACGCAAAAAAATGCCACCCTGGCTGGTCGATTATTGAGCCAGTTGATCGCCGATGAGCGGGCTGGTAAATTTGGCGGCAAAACTGTACAGCTAGTGCCGCACCTTACAGGTGCAATTCAGGATGCTATCGCGATTGCTGCAGAAGGTAGTGACGTACACATTGTTGAGATAGGCGGTACAGTAGGGGACTACGAGGGGCTGAGTTTTGTTGAAGCGATTCGCGAGTTTGCTGGCCGGGTTGGGCGCGAAAACTGCTTGTATATGCACGTTGTGTACGTGCCATTTATTGGTACGAGTAAAGAATTTAAAACAAAGCCAGCGCAGAATGCACTAAATGATTTACGAGGATTCGGTATTGTGCCGGATGCCGTAATTGTTCGTACTGACGATCCTGCTCCAGAAAACGTAGCCGATAAAATTGCTCTCTTCGGTGGTGTACCTCGCCAACAGGTGCAGCTAATGCCAAACGTTGATACGGTATTTCGTATCCCTGAAATTTTAGCGAGTAATGGCATACACGAGCTGCTTACTAAATTTACTGGAATAGCCACAGCGCCAGACCTAACAAAATGGGAAGCTATTATCGCCAAGCAAGCGGCGAAGAGTACAAAAACGATAAATGTTGGCCTTGTGGCGAAATATATGGACAACGAAGACACGTACTTGAGTGTAACCGAGGCACTGCAGGCAGCAGCATGGCAAGAAAATGTTGATGCAGTGGTTACCTGGATTAATGCAGAAACGGCCACTGACGAAGATTTTGCTGCTGTAGATGCGTTGTTAGTTCCGGGTGGCTTTGGTGGGCGTGGTATTGAAGGCAAGGTCGCTGCGGCGCGGTATGCACTTGATAATAAAACGCCATATCTAGGAATTTGCCTTGGCCTACAGGTAGCGGTAATTGCCGCAGCCCGAAAGTCGGGGCTCGCTTCTGCGAACAGTACTGAGTTTGATCCTTCTACGAAACAAAACGTTGTATACATTATGGATGGCCAGCAGGGTAAGGAGTCAACGGGTGGCACGCTAAGGCTTGGTGATTACGACGCCGTATTGATTGAAGGATCTAAAATAGCTAACACGTATGGACAAACGAGTATTGTTGAGCGACATCGCCATCGCTACGAGGTTAATCAAGCATTTAAGGTCGATATAGAAAAGGGAGGCATCGCCATTACCGGTACAAGTCCAGATGGTAGACTTGTTGAATTTGTTGAAGCAAAGAACCATCCATATTTTGTAGCTACCCAAGCACACCCTGAATTTAAAAGCCGCCCATTCAAGGCACATCCACTGTTTGCGGGACTACTTAAGTACGCAATAAACGACTAGTACTACGGGCGCTTATTAATACAATAACTTCCGCCAGCTTCAAGCGTTGCGCATAAATTGTACGCCATGTAGGCTTCTGGGTATCCCCACTCGCCGGTATTATTTGGCTCGTATACGTAGTTGTAGGTGCTGTTATTAATCGGATCTTTCGGAATTGTCTTCAGGTATCCTCGTGGTAAAAGCTCACGTAGTGAACTGTTTGCATCCCAGTCCCCGGTTCCGCCAGCTGATCCACAACCCGTACCTCCGTAGCTAGTATCGCCACATATTTCGTTTAATGAGTATTTGCCAATATCTACTTTGTATAACTCAAGAGACTTCTCAATTTGCGCTAGGTCGGATTTTCTGATGTTATCCCGGGCTCGTGTCTGTATCCCGTTGTATGCGACTACGCTTATTGAGGCTAAGATTGCGATTACCACGATCACAATCAAGAGTTCAACGATTGTAAATCCATTGCTTTTTTGCCTTAACAACTGTTTACTCCTGCTGCGATAACACGTTTGTTTCGAAGCCAGTTGTAGCCAGTTGTACCGCCGTTTGCTAGATCATACCCGTCTCTGGAAGCTGGTAGTGGATTAGTAAATGAACCAATAACGTCGCTCCTGCATAGTCCTTGAGAATTATAGTTTTCACCTTCATTCTCATCGATATAGTATGGGGCACCCCAAGGGTCACCACCACGTAATGAATCAAGATTAACATTGGCTGCATTGGCTAGGTTTGTCAGTGTTGTATTGTATCTTGTCCAGCAGCCATGTGACGAAGGCAGATCTGCAGGATATGTGTTTTCAGAGGTAAAACAAGGACTGCCCGAGTGGCCGGAGCCTGTAACTGAAAAAAGTGTTCTACCAGTGTTGATCCGCGCCACTTGAATTGCCTTCTCTAGAGTGTTCAAATCACTAGAAACTTGGCTATTTTTTGCTCGTGTCTGTATTCCGTTGTATGCGACTACGCTTATTGAGGCTAAGATAGCGATCACGACAATCACGATTAGTAATTCAACGATGGTAAAAGCGCTTTTGCTTTTATGCATATACCGAGTATAACAAATTTATTCTGTAAGCTACGAGCACGGCCCAGTTAAGATGTTTTTTCGAATGTCATCACTGGTGTCTCGTACGCCATCCGCTCCAATGCTTAGAACGTATGAGTTACCTCCTTGGCCGGTGTTGCAGTCGTTATTATCGTATATGTAGTACTGGCCCCAGGCGTCTGTTTCGAGACTGTTTCCGGTAATGTACCCCAGGCTGCGTAGGTTAGCGATAATTTCGGTACTCCATCTAGATGACGGTGCACCGCTGCCGCTATACCAATCGGAGCCAAGTGGCATACTTCCAACATCTACACGGTATAAGCGCATAGCCTTTTCTATAGACTGTAGTTCGTTAGAAGTTGTAGTGTTCCGCGCTCTTGTTTGTATGCCGTTGTATGCAACTACGCTTATTGAAGCAAGAATAGCGATCACTACTATTACGATTAGAAGCTCTACGATTGTGAAGCCGCTTTTGCTTTTTTGCATAATGTAAGTATAGCGCATTATGGCTTATTCAAAGTTGCATAGCAAAACGTAGAATTACCCTCGTTCGATGATATTTTTGGTGAAGTTGAGACTGTACCCCATGAGTTACCAGATATCTGACGAACAATAGTACCAGCAGCGCACTCCTGATTCGAGCCTTCTAAAAAATAGAGAAGTAGTGCTGGCTTACTTGCTCCGTCTACGGTTCGAGCTGAATCGTAGATCCACACTGGGCCTACGCCTCCCCAATAAGGTGTTAGAACAGGCGGAGTAGTATTATTTGGCAAAGATCCAATCTTTCTTAACTCGGTGTCGTTAAGCCCTGGTTGCCGACTTGATGGTGTGGAGCTATCCCAGCCCCAACATGTCACATACCCAAGGTCTGATCGGTATGGGAATCCATCACCTACACAACTGTTTGCGGTAGTGGTGGGGTAAGTGCCGTAGGTAGCTGTATATGCATTTATCAATTTAATAGCTGCAGCAGCGTTGGTAATCCTGGCTGTATTATTTGCCCTGCGTTGAATACCGTTATAGGCAACTACACTAATTGCTGCCAATATGGCAATGACTACGATTACAATAAGTAATTCTACAATTGTAAATCCGATTCGGTCACGCAAATGGTTCACGGTTGTGGTCCTGTTGAGCTACTATTATTTGCTGAATTGTTCCATATCCAATCTGCTGTATTGCCGTCTGCGTAGCTGTGTAGTGTCGTGCCTTCGGTCAACATAACTGCATCGAAGTCTATAGTATTACCAGAGTTGTAGTTCCCAGACCCGCTATAAATCGTGAATGTCATGCGGTCCATGTTGGGGGTAGGGGGGATGGTAAGCGATAACCTTGTCCAGGTATTCGGCGCCAAGGTTGGCTGCGATCCGCTAACGGTTCCTATATTTGAACCAGAAGAATTACGCCGCTCGGCAGTTACCCTAAATGGCAATGCCACACTGGTGCGCACGTAGGCGCTTAAGGTGTACGACCTCGTGCTGTCTAGGTTGTATATTTGATGGAAAATACCATATGACCCAACAGTACCGTTTGACGAAGCTGTACATCGCATGGCGTTTGAGCCTGAATAGCCGTTGCTCAATGACCCACAGCTCGCCGATCCTGTGAACCCTGGGGTATTGATTGACCAGCCGCTTAGGGATGATTCAAAACTTGGGTTTGTTACAAGGTTTGTTATTGCTGCTACACCTCCTTGGCCGTGGCCAGGACACCCGCCGGATGAAGGTGGGGCCGAGTCTGATACCTTAAGTGACGTGGTGCCATTTGTAGCGGTAATACAGTAAGAGCCATTTGCTCCACTACTATACTGGTACGATACGGCACTGTCATCTGTAATTCCGACTGTTGCTAGACTTGCTGGAGCTGTATTTGGATTGTCTACTTGCCACACTGAAATTTTCTTTTTAGCGTTAGCTAGCGCAGAACTAACGGTGCTTGCTCGTGCGCGTTCTTGAATGCCGTTATACGCAACAATGCTGATCGCTGCTAGAATGGCAACCACAACGATCACAATTAATAACTCAACGATAGTAAAGGCGGATTTGGGGCTATTTGAGGTATGACCGTGATGTAAATACGTTGTCATAACTAAGGGTTTACCTGATAAAACATTACCCAGCACGTGGTTTTATTACCTGTAGTTTGTGAGTAGCCTGAGTTCGCTGTTACGCCACCAGTAGTAGTGGTTGTTATATTCTCTAGTCCACATTTTTGAGCATTACCCTGTAAGTAGTATTCAATCCGTAATGGTGCAGGCTGGCTATTGAAAGTGGTTGATGCATTATATATGTACTGTATACCATAAGCCCCGTCAGCAGCTATTGGAGAGCTGTCTGGTGGATTACCCACTTTACGAAGCTCATTTATAAGGGTCGAGTTATTTGCTGTATTTACCGTATTTGAGTTGTTAGTACATGCATTATCAATCGTTCCACATACTGCCGCGCTGGTGTCGGGGAAGGTGCCGTAGGTGGCCGTGTAAGCTTTTATCAGTCCAATTAATTGTTTTGCAGCCGCTGTTGATCTAGTATTATTTGCGCGTTGCTGTATTCCGTTATATGCAACGACACTTATCGAGGCTAAGATAGCAATTACGACAATCACAATCAACAGTTCAACGATAGTGAAACCGCTTGTGGCTTTTCTCATGTGTTTAGTATACCACCCCTTTGACATTGACAATAAAGCATAAGTATGATAATATAGTAATATATACCTACAAAATAAATATTTATGCAAAATACACACTCAACATCAGTAACGAACAGTGATGACACTAGTGTTCTTCGAGTACTACTACATACCATTCACGGCAGTAGCCCGGTATCAACTACTGACTTTGAGCGCGTGAACAATAATGCAAAATAGCACTGCTAACTTACCTCTGTTACAATGACACTAATGAAACATGCTATTGAATCTGCCATAAAAAAAGTGTTCAACGTTGATACGGAGGTTATATTAACTAGGCCAGAACCGGAATTCGGTGACTACGCAACTAATATTGCTATGCAGCTAGCTAAGCAAGTTGGTGATAATCCGCGTAAGATTGCTGAACGGATTGCCGAAGAACTGAGTGAAACGGGCGACTATGAGGCTGTAGAGATTGCAGGCCCTGGCTTTATAAATATTCGCTTAAAACCTGGTGATTTGCTTGCGTATACCAGACGCGAACCAACCCCTGTGCGTGCAGGCAAGGTAGTAGTAATTGAAACAAACAACCCAAATCCGTTTAAGCCAATGCATATTGGTCATGCCTACAACGCAACCTTAGCCGATACAATGGCGAACTTAGTGGCCATTAGCGGAGCTACAGTGAAGCGCGTCAGCTATCATGGTGACGTAGGTGCTCACGTGGGTAAAAGTATGTGGGCGTTACTCCGCTACATTGACGGTGACGCGAGTAAATTAAACGAGATCCCTCTAGAAGAGCGCAATGCTTTTATGGGTAAGATGTACGCCGAGGGTGCTAAGGCGGCCAAAGAAGACGATGCAGCCCAGCAGGAAATTCATGAATTAGCGAAACAGTCCTTTACGCGTGAAGATCCACTGTATAAAGCGGTGTATGACACGGTGTTTGATTGGAGCTTTGCGCAAATAGATAATACGGTGGCACGCTTAGGCAATATTCCAACCGAACGTCGCTACCTAGAAAGCGAAGCCGACCCAATTGGGGTGAAAACTGTACAAGATAATGTACCGAACGTGTTTCAGGAATCTGACGGAGCATTGCTATTTAAAGGCAGTGAACATGGATCGTTTGATAACGCCTTTGTGGCGAGCAACGGCCGCGGGCTATATGCGGCACGTGACTTAGGGTTAATCCAATTAAAGGCTACCGACTATCCACAAATGGACGAATGTATTGTGGTAACTGGCAGTGAGCAAGCCGCTTATTTTAAGGGTGTGATTGCAGCAGCCGAGCTAGCACTTCCGCAGTTAAAGGATAAATTGGTTAATTATCCAACTGGTCTCGTGAAGCTCAGTACGGGAAAAATGAGTTCGCGTACCGGCGATGTCATAACAATCGACTGGTTATTTACAGAATTTAGTAAAGCGATTACCGCACGTGGGGGCACAGCCGACGACAAGATAGTGGCTGGAGCCTTGCGCTATCAGTTTTTGAAGGTAAAGATTGGTAGTGATGTAGTATTTGATGTGAATGAGGCGGTCAGTTTAACAGGTAATACTGGTAGCTATTTGCAGTATGCTCACGCTCGGGCTCGCCGAATTCTAGAGAAGGCTGAACAAACAGTGGCAATGCCAGCTGAAGTACGGCCAGAGGATAGGTTGTTGGTGCGTAAGCTTGGTGAATATTCTGAAGTGGTTACACAGGCGACTAAAACTCTTGAACCGCATGGTATTTGTACGTATTTGTTTGAGCTTGCACAAGAGTTTAATCGTTACTACGAGGCTAATAAAGTGCTCGGTAGTGATCACGAACAGCACCGACTTGGATTGGTGGCGCTATATGCCGATACGCTCCGTGCGGGACTGCTTATTCTTGGTATTCATGCACCTGATAGTATGTAGTTTGACAGTTAACGGCTAGAGGAGTAGGCTGGTAGCTAGGAACTACTATGACCAAGAGTTATCAATCAATCCAGAAGCAACTCATTCTCGTGATTATTGATAGCGCCTCGGCCGCGTAGTTTCGTTTCGTTCGATTCAACCGCCGCCGAGGGACACCCCGGCGGTTTTTGATTCAAGCGGGCAGTAACCAATGGAACGCGAGAGACATGCTCGTGTTCTATCGCACCTATCTCACTCCAGGGAGGAATTCTGCATGAGGCCCGGAACAATTGATCTGGATGACAAGCTGATTGGTCAGCTTTATCACGAAGTCGAATGCAGGCTGGAAGCGGGCAAACCGGTGACGTTCACGCGCAATCGTGAGGCTGACCGGAATGCCAAGATGGCGCTGGTGCCGAACGACAGTCGTGACAAGAGCATCATCTGCTGGCACCTCAAGCGCATGCATGAGCGTGGCTTGATCGAGTTCGTCATCATCGGCTACGACCGGCAGATGGTCTTCGGTACACCAGTATCACACGAGATCGTTGAAGTGCACACCCTCGCACCTCTCGGCTGACGATCTTCCTCCGCCGAGGGGCAACCAAAACGGCAGCGATCCTGCCTGAGGTTGCCCCTCGGGCATCAACATGAAACTAAAGTATAATATGAATACACAACAGTAAGTAGAAGGGCAGTATGGCAAAGAAACCTCAAACTACAAAAGCGCAACTTGAAGCTGAGAAAGAAAAAGTAAAGGCGGCTGAGGCACGTTCGCGCGCAAACGCAGCTGCCGCAAGAGCAGCTAAAATTGGAGTCGGCCAAGCTAATGGCTTTGTTAACTTTGTACGCCAGCAAGGTGTAGTGGGGCTTGCGGTGGGTCTTGCAATTGGTACCGCAGCCGGTGCAAGTGTAAAAACAATTGTAGAAGGTTTCATTACCCCAATAGTTCGCCTAATTGTGGGGACCGAAAACAAACTTGAAGCAGCCGTGTGGCATGTTAATGTGAGTGGGCGTGAGGCTGATTTTGCGTGGGGCGCAGTGGTGTCGTCATTAATTACGTTAGTCGCAACTGCCTTTGTTATTTACTTAATCGTGCATTTCCTTCGCCTCGATCGCCTCGATAAGAAGAAAGACTAGTGCTGCCTGATGTAATCTATTTACTGTATTTTGTATAGTAATTTGCTATACTAAATACAGTAAATTTAATTGAACGGGGCGAAATTACTGATGAAACTACTTATTATTGATGCCAGTATGCGAAATGCGAAGGCAACTCCACGGGTTGTGAAATGGGTTGAAGCAGCTGCAGAGAAACACCTTAGTGATGTAGAAGTGGCTGTTGCCGATTTGCAATCGCTCAACATACCACGTTTCGACGAGCCGGTGTCGCCAATGATGAACAAAGATCGCCAACCTGAAGGACCGGTAAAAGACTGGCTAGATATGCTAACAGAGGCAGATGGCTACGTATTTGTAACGCCAGAGTATAACCATAGTATTCCTGGTGGTTTGAAAGACGCGATCGACTTTATTGATTATCAAATTATGAAGAAGCCATTTCTTGCTGTTGGTCACGGCGGCGTTGGGGCGGCCCGAGCTGTAGCGCATTTAAAAACAATGCTCAACGCAAACATCGGTGCAATACCTGTGCCTAAATCGGTGAATGTGCTTGGTTATGTTGGCTATACGAATGATATTGATGAAACTGGTGCTGCTACAACTGACGCAGTGCGGGGCCTTGAGCCAGCACTGGTAGATGCCTTAGAGTCACTCAGCTGGTATATGAGTGCACTGAAAGTTGCTAGAGAGGCATAGCCTATGCCATCCGCTAAGGCTGATTGGAAGAAAACTCTTACCCCCGAGCAGTATAGAGTGCTGCGCGAGAAGGGTACTGAGGCGCCGGGTAGTGGTAAGTATGTCGACTTTTACGAAAATGGCACGTATGCCTGCGTGGCTTGCGGCCAAGAGCTATTTACGAGCGATACAAAATACGAGTCAACTATTCCAGGTTTGATTGGGTGGCCGGCATTCAGCGAGGCGGCCGCTCGCGGTGCAGTAACTCTCGAAGATGATACTAGCTTGGGTATGCATCGTACCGAAGTGCTGTGCGCGAACTGCGGTGGCCATTTAGGGCATTTATTCCCCGATGACAGTTCACCAAACGGACAACATTACTGCATCAATTCGATATGCTTAGACTTCAAAGCAAAATAGCGTTGTAAAATACTGCCATTGCCACGTAGGTGCGTACCAGCGGTGCTACTATTGGAGTAATAGGGTGGTCATTATATTTAATTATGGCACGCGCACGAAAACCATTTAACCAACAGCGACGACTCGAAGCCAGTGGTATTCCTCGTCGCGGCGACCGATCACCGGAACTCCAGTTAATGATGGCTCGTAGGCTTGGGCTTGCTGAGCCAGTTAAATATGATTCTTTACCGGTTCCCGAACCGTATACGTCTGAAGACCTTGGTAACCATGACTTGCCAATCGGTGAGCATAAAATGACAATCTTAGAAACGATTCGTGATAACCCAATTACGATTTGTTTAGCTGAAACGGGTAGCGGCAAAAGTACCCAAATTCCGCAGTATTTGCTAGAGCGTGGCTACGACGTAACACTTACGCAACCGCGTAGGTTAGCTGCTGAAATGGTATCACGGCGCATTAACCAAGAGGTGACTGATAAATTGGGTCCGGATTCGTACGGCCTTGTAGGCTTCCAGACGGCCGAACGCGGGACAGTGACGGAAGATACGCGCCTACAGGTTGTGACTGACGGCTTGCAATTAGTGCGTGAACTTGGCGTATTTAGTGCAGATAAGTCGGCGAAAGAGGCCGAAGAGCCGAGGGTCATCGTAATAGATGAAGTTCACGAGCGGAACACTAATATTGATGTACTACTAGCGTGGGCGAAGCTCGGGCTATTAGAAGGTTCAAAAACACGAATCGTGATTACTACGGCGGGTATTAACGCCGAACGTATGGCTCGCTACTTTAGTGTGGCGGGATATACACCACCAATTATTGAAATTCCTGGCCGAACACACGGGATAGAGAAGTCGGAGGAGCCGCAGTCCGATGTAGTCGAGCAAGCAATTATTCACGCGCGACGTGGGGATAATGTTTTGGTATTTTTGCCAGGTCTCGCTGAAATTGATCAGGCAATGGCTGCTGTGCAGAAACGACTTTCGGGCGACAAGGGCTCGTATGAGCTATTACCTTTGCACGGCCAAATGACTCCGCAGCAGCAACGGCAAGTTGAAATAGAGTATCCGCACCCAAAAATTGTATTCGCTACCAATGTGGCAGAAACCAGTATCACTATTCCAGATGTTGATACAGTAGTTGACTCAGGACTAGAGCGTCGCAAGGAGATTGACGAAGAGGGTGTAGAAAGTTTGGTGGTGGGCGTTACCTCGCAAGCTAGTTGTAAGCAGCGAGCTGGGCGTTGCGGCCGTACCAAGCCAGGCACGTACGTTTTAACGCGACTGAATAATAAAGTAGAATACACACCGCTCATCAATCGTGAGGAGTATTCAAAACCAGAAATCCTACGTACCAACGTTGATAAAACAGTACTATCTGTATCGGCTGCTGGCCTGGATATTACGAGACTACCGCTCTTCGATCCGTTAGATGGCCGAGTGGTCAAGCAGGCAAAAGATGCGCTGAGGGTGCTTGGTGCGCTCGATGACGAGTATAGTATTACGGAGCGTGGGCGAAGGATGAATAAATTTCCAGTGCGACCAAGCTATGCGCGTATGATTACATATGCTGAAGAACAAAACTATAAATTAGAGGTAAAACGACTCGTCGCAGCAATGATTGCAGCGGCTGAAAATGGCGGCTTACCGGATTACTCATCGGCGCAGTCGCGGACAGCGTGGAGAAAGTTAACTGGTGATTCAAGCTCTGATTTACTCGCACAACTGGATATGTACTTAGCGGTCCTGGACATAGACGACAACCGTGATTTAGCGGAGCATGGCCTAAATCCACGCAAAGTTCATGAAGCGCGTATGACATACCATAAATTACTTCAGCGCATGGGGATTCCGTTTGATGCGCCAGCCACTGCGCTGACTGAAGATGAGCGAAGCTTACTGCGTGAGTGCATTGTGGCCGGAATGATTGATTTTGTATATGAGCGTAAAGGTGCTGATTTTCAGCGTACCTCGGCACGATTAGGTAAGACGGCAATTACCGCACGTGAAATAAGTGATCGCAGTGTGATTAAAGGTAAACCAAACCTAGTTGTTGGCACGCCATATGCTCTATCATCGCCACCGGGAAGGGATCTGCCCGAGCGGCATATTATTCAAGACGTGACCGTTACATCCGCGCAGCAGCTTGGTAAGGTAGCTGCAACGTTGTGTGAATGGCAGCCTGCCGATAGTGGGTTTGTATGGAAGGATGGTGTGCCGTATGTTCGACATGAGCGATTATTCCGTCAAACAGTACCAACCGGAGAGTTTCGTAACGACCATGCTGAATGGTCGCCGCAGCTAGCGTATGAAATTATTGCCATGTTGCGACGTAAGCCAGGCCGGAATATGCGGGAGTTGGTTGCAATGAAAAAGGAAAGTCAGAGGCTACGTCATTTATCGGGCACAGTTTCCCTCATCCACGATAATCAGCTGAGCGATATTATCGAGACAGTAAGTGGGCTTACGAAAAAAACGCGCCAGCGAAAACCTATGAACCCTGAAATGCTTGATTTGGCACTTGCCCCCTACATTCCTACGGTACGTAGTTGGTTGCCAAGTGAAGCAGAAGTGGCAACAATTGCAGAGAACTCTCCAGATTTTATTGAAGTCAGCGGCCTCGGTTTTGGAGTAATGTACCGTAATGGCAAACCGTTAGTTGCGAAAATAACAGATGAATTAAAGCGGAGTTTTTTGCAGCTTGATGGTGAGCTAAAACTACCCGATGGTCGCGATATATTAATACCTCATAAAATTGGGCGGGCAGATAAAAAAATGACGCTAAGTGAATTTAAAGCGTCAGTTCGTTCGATATAACAATTGAAGATAGGGTACCGTGGGGACAAGTATCTGTCCCCACGGTACCCAGCTCGACTCAGGTGATGACCAGCGACTCCGTTGCCTGCTGCTTGGTCAGGCTACGTACGGCTCGCGTACGAGCTCGAGCGCGTGTCATGCGACGGTTCAGCTTGTAGGCGTCCTGCTTCGCGGCCATGCGCTCGTCATCGGTGGTGAGGCGCAGGTTCGCGTCATCGATGATGATCTCTCCGTTGTTGGCCAGGCGCTTGACCATCTCGAGCGTCTTGCGCTTGCACTCCGGCCCGAGATTCAGACGCTGCGCGATATTGATCGCGCAGACCTCCAGGCTGACGCCCGTGATGTGCTCGTTCTTGATAGTGCGTCGAACGGTCTTGGCGTTGATTTTGCACCGAGAAGAAGACATGTACAACATTCCCTTCGTCGAGACTTCCGGTATTTCCGGAAGTTTAAATAATAAACCCATCATTTGTCAAAGTCAAGTACTAACGATG
>JAAXIO010000027.1:2846-5818 GCA_012270305.1 Candidatus Saccharimonadota bacterium | reverse complement strand
ATAAAACTGAGATCCTAGAAACTGGTATTAAAGTTATTGACTTGATTGCGCCACTGACCAAGGGTGGTAAGGCCGGTTTGTTTGCGGGTGCTGGTGTTGGTAAGACCGTGCTAATTCAAGAGCTGATTAATAACATTGCTGCCTACCACTCAGGTAACTCAGTATTTGCTGGTGTTGGTGAGCGTACACGTGAAGGTAAAGATTTGTACGAAGAGCTGGCTGAAAGCAAGGTGCTTGATAAGACTAGTCTTGTATTCGGCCAAATGAACGAGCCGCCTGGAGCACGTTTACGTGTGGCACTTAGTGGCCTTGCTATGGCGGAAAGCTTCCGTGACGAAGGTAAGGATGTCCTACTTTTCGTAGACAACATTTTCCGTTATACCCAAGCTGGTGCCGAAGTGTCAGCCCTACTCGGTCGTTTGCCAAGTGCGGTAGGTTACCAACCTAACTTGCAACAAGAAATGGGTATGCTGCAAGAACGTATTACCTCGACTAAAAAGGGTTCAATTACCTCTGTACAGGCGGTATACGTTCCAGCCGACGACATGACCGACCCAGCACCAGCAACAACTTTCGCCCACCTTGATGCGACGATCAGCATGAACCGATCACTCACCGAAATTGGTATCTACCCGGCGGTAGATGTTCTCGACTCATCATCGAACGCACTCGACCCAGAAGTAATTGGTGAAACCCACTACTCAGTAGCGCGTGAAGTACAGCGTACTATGCAGGAATATAAGGACCTTCAAGATATCATTGCTATCTTAGGCATGGACGAACTGAGCGACGAACAGAAGAAAACTGTTAACCGAGCTCGCCGCTTGCAGCGATTCTTCGCACAGCCATTCCATGTGGCTGAACAGTTTACTGGTAACAAGGGTGTGTACTGTAAGCTCGAGGATACCATCAAGGATGCTCAAGATATTTTGGCTGGTAAATATGACGACAAGCCTGAGAGCTGGTTCTACATGGCGCCTGGCCCACTAAGCGAAAAGAAAGATTAGTCTCAAGTGAAGATGGAATTAGTTACACTAGCGGGAATCAAAGTGGACCAAGAGGTCTATGAGGTAATGTTGCCCACTGCAGCAGGGCCGATTAGTGTATTCGCTGGTCACGAACCGCTGGTAAGTGTTGCTATACCTGGAACAATTTCAGTTCGTCACAATAAAAGTGATAGTGATGAAAAGATAGAGTATTTCGCCGTAAGCGGCGGCGTTATCGAAATTACCGGTTCACGGGTTCGTGTGCTAGTAGATGAAGCCGACCATGGCGACGATATTGTAGAAGCCGAGAGTAAGGCTGCCCTTGCTAAAGCACTCGACCTCCAAAAGAACGCCAAGACGGCTATCGAACTCGAAAAAGCTACCCAGCTGGTAGATCGTCACCAGGTTCGTTTGAATGTAGCTGGTCTTCGTCGCAAGCACCGCCGTTAACTGTACGCTGACGGCGCAGTGCCTCCTCGATTGCAGTTGTTGCATACGTAACCTGGTCGATAATCAGTTTTTGTAATTCTAAAATTGCTGGAACATGTTGTTCTCTAGATTGGGATGCCAGGTACGCCCCGATATAGGCGTTGCGTACAATTTCACTCGCAAGCTTTGGATTTGTTGTCTGGAGGCGATGGAAACGATTGAAGTGAGTTGGGTCAATTATTTCATCGAGCGTTACTCTGCCAATATTCTCGTCCTCGACGCGAGGCAGAGGTGAATTTTCTCCAGGCTCTGTCATAAACAGCACTATAGCATATGTAGTGCTGTTTTCGTATGTAGCGCATTACATATGGCGTGTTTACAAAAAAATCAAGCGGCGTACAATCATTCAAGGAAAGTAATTAAGCAGTATAAGTGTGGTGTGGGTATGTACGAATCACCGAGAGGTTCACTAGAAATGGAAAAGACTATCGAGCGTAAAGCAGTTGTTATTGGTCGATTAAAAGATTTGGGGCTTGGTAATCCAGAGGGTATCCCTTCTTCTTTAAGCCGGGCTAGTAACGAAGAGCTGCAAGCAATCGCTGAGCATGACAACGACCGCCTAGTAGCTCCGAGCGATCCAAGCGCGACGGCGTGTATCGATGGCCGCTATTGTAAAGGCAACGCTGATGGTTCGGATGCGAAAGCCCGTTTGAGACGAGTCGGTGGTTCAGCATCGAATACAGGAGCCGCGTTTAACGCTGATGCATCTATTGCTCAGACAATCGACCTTACTGGTTCACTTGATGATATTACCGATGAAATTGATGACTTAGTGGGCTATCGCTCGGCGCACCTTGGTGGATGTGGTGGTGCAAACGGTGAAATAGCTGATAATATGGCTATTCATGAAAAGCCGGCTGTTATCGATGCTGCGAAAGCGCTCCTCGCTATTCCTGAAGTTGCCGAGTACTTAGGGGTTGATTGTATTAAGCAGGAAATTGGTGACACTGCATACGACGCGTTATTTGATCGCGTCAAGGAAAACGGAGCTAAAACAGCAATTCTGCTTGAATCTAAGGGATGGGATGGTCAATCATATGTTGAACGTGTGAAGCAATCATACCCTGAAAACGTAGAAGATCTAGAAGTTGATCATAATGACGAAAAATTTCATGGCCATAAAGAGCCGAAGCTTACTATTATTGTTGGAGACTTAACGATGCCGCTCGATGACGACGGCTTTACCTGGAGCCTAAAAGCGAGCAAGGCGTTTGCTGAAGCGATGGCCGGACAGCGTGGCCGTGAGGGATACTTGCAGGCATTGATCGCTGACGTTAGTAAGCATATGGCGGTAGCTGCTCGTTTACCAAGTGATGAAACGCCAGTATTCTTGCAGGTAGCATAGTGTTGCTATACGTAACTTACGAGCCAACTGTAGCTCGTAGGTTACGTTATGAGTTCGCGAACTTCGTTGGTTGTTTTGGTGTGCATTAATTTATCACGTAGTTCGGCAGCGCCTTCAAAATCACGAACGTATATTTTAAAGAACCGCTTTAG
>JAAXIO010000027.1:0-2746 GCA_012270305.1 Candidatus Saccharimonadota bacterium | reverse complement strand
GCCGCAACTTTGCTCATTTCTTTTTTGGTGCGTAAATGGATGGTGAGGTTTTCAACATCTTGCCGTAACAGGTGGCTAAGCCAATCGTGCCATTCATCTACCCTGCTGTAGCCAAGACGCGTTTTAACGCTAACAGGTAGTCCACTTGTTTTAGCAGCAGCAATCATGTCTGCGGCCAGTTCGGGAGTACGAATCATGCCACTGCCGCCGCCGGCTTTTACGGCTGACGGATCGGGGCAGCCCATGTTTATATCTATGCCGTCAAACCCAAGTGTCTTACAGTGCGCCGATAGTTTCGCCATATCTTCTGGCACTGCGCCCCAAAGCTGTGCCACAATCGGCTGTTCATCTTCGGTTTTTACGAGTCGCATACCAATGGCTTTATCGCCTGCATGCGCCCAGCCGGTAGCATTCGTAAATTCAGTGAAGTATACGTCTGGAGCGGCTGCTTTGTCGACTACATGACGAAATACTACATCAGTTACCGCCTCCATGGGGGCGAGAATAAAAAACGGACGTGGGAGGTCGTGCCAAAAACTATTCATACACACTAATCGGTGAACTGTATGTCTTCTATACTCTCGTCGAACTCTTGGTTTGAATTAGTATGTTTTTGCGGGCCCCACTCAAGCACGGGTGGTACTGCGCGTGAGCCAAGCTCAATCGCAGTTATGGTGCGAGCTGGTCGCTCGGATTCGATGGAGTTTGTTGGTGCGTAGGCTTCAATTGTCATAGCATCATCCTTGTTTGTTAGCGTATCTTAGAAATTTAATAATACCATAATTTAAGGTAAAAATAAAACGCCTCACAGAAGATACAACCGGGATTATATTGTCTGTGAGACGGACAGGAGTGAAGGTGTGCCGGCTCTAGCGGGGGCGAGCACGGTAGCTCGCCCCCGCTGGTAGATCAGTGCGACTTGCGGGCCTCGCACCGAGGCATGTGCCCAGTGCCACTGCAGCCGCCGTAACACGTGCCAGTGCCTCCGCGCAGTCGCGAAGACTTTCCGTGGCATCTCCCGCAGCAGCCAGAGCAGTCCTTTTTTCCTTCCGCCATACTAATCACCTCCTTGAAGGTGTCGTCGCTATCTAGCTTCCGGAAGACCCGGCCAGCCGAAGCTTGGTCCCCTGACGGAATGGATGAACATTCCACTCCGCCAGGGGCGTGCCGGCACAAAAATCGTGCCGACGGGTGTCTCTTCGATCGCAGGCGAGCACTGTCTTCCCCTGCAGTTGTCCAGACCGCAGCAGCACTGCAGCGATCGTAGAGACTAGGCAGCGATGGGGGCGCTACCTATGCAGTACCGCGTGCATGCTGACCGTCAGCGTGCACCCGATACCGTCTTTCCGCGTGAACGGAAAGTATCGCTTCACTCCTGTCATGTAAATGTGCAGGAGCGATGTAGCTATAAACCTACGTGGTTTAGTACCTAAGCTTACAGCTACTCGCTCAACTGACAATAATATTTAACAGTATTACTGCCAAAAAGTCAATAGCTGTGATTACCCGTATTGTTCTATCAAGTCATCTTCGAAAGCGAGAACACCCTTATAGCTGGCCGGATAAGTGCTGGTATCTGGGAATGTACATGTCATAATACAGTGCCATACAGCGCGGAGAAGCTTGGTGAGGCGCTCTAGTTCCTTCTCATCGAGCTGCAATCGAAGCGTATGGGTGTGACCGCTGGTATCAGGTTCAACAAACTGCAAGGTTCCCTCATGTACGGTGTATGTTCCGTAGTCACGCGAGTGTTCTACTAGCAGCTTATAAAACAGTAATTGTTGACGGTACTTATGCAGTTTGAGCTTTTCATGATCGGTTTTACCTTGCCAGCTACTGGATGATCCACCGGTTTTATAGTCGGTTACTACCATGGTGCGCTCATCTGTATCCAGGTCTACTAAGTCGAGTGCGCCAGTTAAGTGAACATCTGCCACTCTACTTTGTTGGTTGGCAAAACTAAGTTCAACTTTTTGTCGTTCAGTAAACGATCCGTAGTGTTGCTGCAGGAACGATGACAGACTGGCCGTCCCTCGTTCAAGGTAGGCCGCGTGGTCGCGTTCTGACAGGTGGTAGCTGGTAAGAATATGTTCGAAATCCTGAAGTATATCTTCAATTGGTTTCTTCACCCCAGTGACGTTTAGGTGGCTATGTGCACGCTGCAATGTGTCATGAATTGCCGATCCGTACTCGGCGCTAGGGTGTTTACTTTTTGGAAATCGTAGCAGGTTATTGAGAAGAAAATACTGTGGGCCACCACGCGTTACATCGAGAAACGACGTAAGGTGCGTTACACTCAGTTTGTATGACTCTAAGGTGTGTGACAGTAATTGCTGCATATCTAGGCTGCGAAGCGATGTGTACGGGTGGTACCATTCATGTTGTAGCTGTTCAACGGTTTCTTCGGCTGTTAGCTCTGAGTGAACTGGTGTGGGTTGCCAATGTTCGTTTGCTAAAAAGCTGGCTGGCAGTAGAGCCTTGTCGTTATCGCCTGTGGCTGCATAGCTTATGGTCAGGGTTGTTTTTGCGCGGGTCATGGCCACGAAGAATAAACGGAGACGTTCATTAAATGAGTCACCGCTCGGGCTGATTGGTAAGTTTTCTGGGTAGCCAATTAATCGCGACTTGGTACGAACTTGTTCGCCCCAGGCAGAATCGACTGCTCCAACAATGTACACATGCTCAAACTCTAACCCTTTTGATTTGTGTGCGGTCATTAAATGTACCGCCGATGGCATGTCGCTGG
>JAAXIO010000038.1:3137-27865 GCA_012270305.1 Candidatus Saccharimonadota bacterium | reverse complement strand
AATTGTAAATGCTATCCAGCTTGCACGTACTTCTCGGGACCCAGTACTGCTCACTGTCACTGGCTCCGGCTGTACAGGTTGCTCTTGTCCGTATTCTTCGAGCGACACCACTCCGTATTGGCAGCTACCGAAAACTCACGCTTGCTGGACTAGATATGTAGCCACTCTTGGGGCGATATCTAACGCATCGGGTGTAAATCTTTCTAGTCTAGAAGCTGGTGACCCTTGGGGGTCGCCTTATATTATCGACGAAAACGAACTCGAGGGAGGTAGCTGTGCTAATCGAGATTCAATCCGCTCAAACGGCAAGAGTGGCTACTCAACCGGCGGCACCTACGTGGGCAACACGGCTATACCGTTTTATCGTTGTTGAATATTCTTAATAGGTTAGTGAAAAAAGAGCTATACCCGCAGCAACAGAGACATTAAATGACTCTTTTTTGCCTTTCATCGGTAGTTCGACGATATGGTGGCAGCGCTTTAGTAGCTCACCCGGAACTCCCTCAACTTCCTCTCCGAGCACTAGCACAAACGCATCAGGTGGTTTGAAATGAGCGAGTGAAATGCTTTTTTCATCTTGCTCTAAAGCCACTAGGGGTAGTGTATTACCATCTAACCATGTCAACAGGTTGTTATGTTGCTCAAATGGCACACTAGCGATAGCGCCTAGCGAAGTTTTATCAATTTGTTTTGTAATTTTACTTGCAAGGTGCGGAAGACGTGTGTCACCATCAAGCTCTGGATATGGTGTATAGCCAGTGCAGACAATTTTAGATACCCCGAAGCCTTCGGCTGTGCGGAAGATGGATCCAACATTATGCGTGGAGCGTATATTGTGCAGAAGTAGGGTTATTTCGGGCATTCTGTAACAGTATAGCAGCTACATTATGCTTGTGCTTTCTGGTATAGTGATGATACATGGACGAAAGCAAAGTACAGGCACAGCGTCGTGAGCACGATGAAAATGCAACCAGGGAACGGGCGGCAATTCTTGGTGTCCAGTACCTAGATACCCGCAACTTTGAAAAAGATATACCACTAGTCGATGGTATCTTGTCGATTGAAGAAATGTATAAAGGGCGGCTAATTCCGCTGGTACGGGGCAGTGAATCTGATGCGTACCAGTTTGGCATCACTACTCAAACACCACAATCACTTGTTACGCGTATGCGACGCGACTATAACGATCGTGGCTTGAATGCTGAGTTCAATATGATTTCCGGTAGCGCGTTCAAGTTGTTTATGAACCGCTACGACCCCCCGAAGCAGGTAGTGTACGACGACATTACGATTGCAAAAGAAGGCGATAGTGATACGATTGGCGAAGTATCGCGCACACTAAATTCCGTCGGCTCAGAGCAGGTGTTTGACTATTTAATTGATCAAGCTGATAGGTTGGGTGCCAGCGACATACATATAGAAAATATGCGTGATCGTATCCGTATTCGTATGCGTGTTGATGGCGCACTTCACCCGGTGGCTGATCTTGAGCGTGACAGGTACCGGATTGTAATGGGCACACTTGGCAGCAGGGCTAATATTTCAAGTGCAGCCGAGGAGCCACAGTCTGGTCATATGCAAAAAGAGATTGCACGAGAAGACTCTGTTCATTTACTTAACTTACGCGTAGAGACCGTACCCACTATGTATGGGCAGGATGCGGTACTTCGGTTGTTTAACTTCGATGAAACATTGTTAAATCTTGACCGTCTGAATATTCCTGACAGGCAACGGGCAGAAATTGATGAAATTATTAGTCACCCGCGCGGTATGGTATTAATGGTAGGGCCAACTGGGAGCGGGAAGTCGACAACTCTCTATAGTATGCTGAACGCGCTAAATACACCTGATAGAAAATTAATTACTCTGGAGGACCCAATTGAATATGGCCTAACAGGTATTTCACAGATTCCAATTAATACAACTAAAGGACACAATTTCGCTGAAGGGTTGCGTAGTGTGTTACGTCAAGACCCCGACGTGGTGATGGTGGGTGAAATCCGAGACCAAGACACAGCAAAAACAGCCATTCAGGCCTCGATTACGGGTCACCTGGTGTTATCGAGCTTTCATGCCAACTCAACTTCGGCAGCGTTTAGTCGCATGATAGATCTTGTGGGCCAAAACCCCATATTTAGCAGTGCAGTGCGGTTGATTATTGCGCAGCGATTAGTACGCAGGCTAGTCGACGAAACGAAAGAAGAATACGAGCCCGATGAAGCGACGCGTCAGTGGGTGAAAACCGTACTTAAAGATCTCCCTGAGTCATACGAGTTGCCCGACTTAGATACCTTCAAGTTATGGCGTCCAGTTCCATCTGAAGATGCTCCGTTTGGCTATAAAGGACGCGTGGTAATTATGGAGCAAATGGTTGTGACTGAAAAAGTGCAAGCTTTCTTGCGCGGCGACAGAGGCGAAGTGCATGCTGAAGTAATTGAAAAAGCCGCCCGTGAAGACGGCTTAATTACCTTGCAGCAAGTGGGGGTTTTGGCGGCGCTTCGCGGTGAGACGACGATTGAAGAAATCAACCGAGTTATTTAATAACTTCGGCAATAGCGGGCACGAGCCGCTCATCAAATACGCTTGGAATAATGCAGTCTGGATTTGGTTCGGAAACTAACCCGGCAATAACTTCTGCCGCTGCTATTTTATGTTGATCGGTAATATCACGCACTTGATTATCAAGCGCTCCTCGGAATATGCCCGGAAAAGCAATAGCGTTATTTACTTGGTTAGGGAAATCACTCCGTCCGGTTGCCATTACAGCTACGCCAGCCTTAGCAGCTTCTTCAGGAAGAATTTCAGGTGCCGGGTTTGCCATTGCAAATATGATAGGGTCTTTTGTCATCTTCTTAATGAGCTCTACGTTAAGAAGGTTTGGCTGCGATACACCAATAAAGATATCGGCATCAGTCAGTGCATCTGCTAGCGTGCCGTCGACAGATTCATCAACGTGTTCGAGTAGGAGCTGTTTCGCCTCGTTTAAGTCGGTTCGGCTACTTGATACGATACCTTTTGAGTCAACTGCTAGAATTTGTCCGACGCCGTAGAGGTTGAGGAGTTTCATAATGGCAGTACCTGCGGCGCCCGCACCAACGACAACCACCTTGCTCTCACTCAGCGTTCGATCAGTAATTTTGGTGGCGTTTATTAAGCCAGCCAGTGTAACAACTGCAGTACCATGCTGATCATCGTGGAATACAGGGATTGGTAATTCTCGTTTGAGTTGCTCTTCTATGGCAAAGCACTGTGGTGCAGCGATGTCTTCAAGGTTAATCGCGCCAAAGCTTGGTGCGATTGCCTTCACTGTAGTCACAATCTCATCGACGGAATGAACATCTAGTACGATTGGAATAGAGTCAATATCTGCAAAGTGCTTGAAAAGGAGAGATTTTCCCTCCATAACAGGCATGCTCCCTTTAGGACCAATATTGCCGAGGCCCAGTACGGCCGACCCGTCTGAAATAACGGCTACCAAGTTGTTCGTCCATGTGTATGTTGGTAGTAGGCTTTCGTCCTCAGCAATAGCTTTTGAAACAGCTGCTACGCCAGGTGTGTAATAGGTGCTTAACTTTTGTTTATCAAGCTCCGATGTATCGCGAAGGCTCGTGGTGATTTTTCCTCCGTGTTGCTTGTGTAGATCGAGTGCGAGTTTGTCATAGTCCATCTCTCTAGTATACCCCTTTCAAAACGCGTTCGTCTATGCTACAATTAGACCAATAAGCATTATAAACTTGTAAGTGAGAGATAAGAATGAGTTTTGCATTAATTCAGAAAGTCAATGACGCCCAAAAGAAGGCTGCTGTAGTTGACGCCCGAAGTGGTGACACTGTTCGTGTGCACCAAAAAATTAAAGAAGGTAATAAAGAGCGTATTCAGGTATTTGAAGGCGTAGTTATTCGAACCGACAACAAAGGTCAACACACAAGCCGAATTACTGTTCGTAAGGTAGCTAGCGGTGTTGGTGTAGAAAAGAGTTTTCTCCTGCACAGTCCACTTGTTGAGAAAGTTGAGATTGTACGACGTGCTAAGGTTCGCCGTAATTTCCTTAGCTATTTGCGCACCCGTTCTGGTAAAAGCGCTCGCTTAACAGCGGTTAATTTTGACCGTGAAGCGGTGAATAATGTTGCAGTTACAGAACCTGTAGCAGAAGAAGTACCAGCCGAAGAAAAGACTGACGACGCGAAATAAGTTTTTTACAATGCGATGTTTAATCTCCTGCCACAAGCGGGAGATTTTATTTATACTAATAGTATGATTTTGGGAATTGATGAGGTTGGGCGAGGCCCCTGGGCGGGGCCACTAGTGGTAGGCGCTGTAGTACTCGGTAGCGAAACAATAAACGGCTTGACCGACAGTAAAAAAATATCTAAAAAGCGTCGCGAAGAGTTGAGTAAAGAGATATATGAGAAGGCAGCCGGGATTGGTCTGGGTTGGGTGCATGCTGATGAGCTTGATACGCTGGGTATGAGTGCGAGTCTTGTGTTGGCTACTAGGCGTGCGGTTGAGCAAATTACAGCCGAGTATCACGAAATCATTATCGATGGTACGGTGAATTTTTTGAAAGATACAGCTAAGGGGCCATACGTAACAACCTTGAAAAAAGCCGACTTACTGATTGCAAGCGTGTCAGCGGCGTCAATAGTCGCGAAAGTTGCACGTGATGCGTTTATGGAAGAGCAGTCGCGAGTATACCCTATGTACGGGTTTGAGTCGCATAGTGGGTACGGTACAGCCAGGCACCGTGATGCAATCGAACAGTATGGAGTGACCCCTCTTCACAGGCTCAGTTTTGCTCCATTGGCAAAATATGCACCGCATACTTCTAAAAAGACTACTGGGGATGATTCTGTAACAACAAAACAGCTGGGAGACATGGCGGAAAGCGAAGTAGCTATGTACTTAGAGCGGCTTGGTCATAGTATTGTGGATAGGAATTGGAAGACAAAATTCTGTGAAATTGATATTGTGAGTCGAAAAGACGATACGTATTACTTCACTGAAGTGAAGTATCGGATTACTGAAGAGTTCGGCGGTGGTATGGCGGCAATTACACCGAAGAAACTCAAGCAAATGAAGTTTGCTGCTCAGCTGTATGTATCAAAGACGCCGAGCATAGGGCAGCAGCTGGCAGTAGCAATTGTAGCTAATGATTTTACAATCAAAGACGTTATATTAATCGATGACTAATTGGCGGTCTTATAGTGCTGCTAGTGCATTCTTTACAGATGCAGCATCTTTTTCGATGATTGCGACGCGGGCTTCAATCTCGGAGATACCAAGTTGGATCACTCGAGTAAGAGCAGGTATGTCCATCATTGGGGCAAAGAACGTTTTATACTCCTCTAGCTGCGTTTTGGTAGCAAGGCCTGCCGCTGCATAGCGTGGAAAATCATCGAAACTTTTGTCTCCGCCATACGTTTTTTCAATCCATTCCCAGCTCTCTCGTAGCCATTTCCATGACGCCTCGCGGGCTTCCCGGTTCCGTATTAAGTAGACAAACCAGCGAAATGCATCTTGAGAACGCACTATCGAACTATCTTTCATGATAAGAAGGAGCTTTTCTACGGTCGCAGGATTCTTGGTGCTCGTCAGCCCGCTACATATGTCCATTTGTAGATCAGACGATGCTGTTGTTTGGTATTCGTTAATTAACGAGTCAACAAGCTCGGGAGTTTCAAAATGTCGCACCTCATTCGATATCAGTAGGCTGCGTAATTCAGGATTGAGACTAGCTATGCCGCCGCTGTACAAGTCGTGAGCGGCTGAGATAGCATCTCGATCTTCGCCGTAGAGCGTTAAGCCTAATATGGTAGCGCGCATCCGCGAGTCAGTTTCTGGTTCATTATCTTTCTGGTTCCAGCCGAGCCGTTGGTATTCATTCTCGGCTATGCCTCTAGATAGCTCTCGAAGCTGTGATTCTGTGTCAGTGTTTGACTCGACGAATTTTTTCAGTTCTCCGATGGTAAGACTAATAATATCCCAAACACTTTCAGCAGTTTCATTTTTATAGGAACCTAATAACGGAATCAGCTGGGCGCTAGAAATGACTGAACCTCTTGCGAGCATCGTTTGTTCATGTAGTAGCTGCAGGCGATCGAGAGGGTTGAGTTCACCAGCTTGAAGCGAGTGAATGATCGCTTGTAGATGGTCGGTTGGGTAATGTGTAATAAAGTGCGCCGTGTCACCGACATTCAGTCGATCACCGGGAAGTAACTGAATGGGTGATAACTTGGTTTCAAAGAGTGCTTGCTCGGTATCGGTGCTGGCTTCAAGTGGGATTGGCCAAAGACTAGTACTTGGCTCATGTTTGCCAACGAAGAATTGTTCCTGTCTGATGCCAGTTTCTTCGATATGAACGACTGGGTAGCCAGGTTGTGAAATCCATGCATTCATAAACTGGGTAATATCTTTACCGCTCGCATTTGAAAGTTCTGCCCATAGGTCATCTCCCTCGGTGTTCTGGTAGGCATATTTCTTAAAGTAGGTGCGAAGCCCGTCTCTAAACGCGTCATGGCCAATGTAGTGTTGCAGCATGCGGAGTAGTCGGCCGCCTTTTGCATACACAATCGCTCCATCGAACAACGTACTTATTTCGTCCGGATGATTTACTTCAGTTTGAACTGCCTGTACTCCGTCGATAGCGTCTCGTCGAAGTGCCATAATTGTTTCATGTGATGAATATTCAAGCCAAATATCCCATTCTGGATGCAAGGCATCGACGGCGATATATTCCATCAAATTTGCAAAGCTTTCATTCAGCCATAAATTATTCCACCATTTCATTGTGACTAAATTGCCAAACCATTGGTGGCTAAGTTCGTGGGCAACGACGGTGGCTATGTAACGTTTCGATGAGATGCTAGTGGTAGCTGGGTCGGCTAATAACGCAACTTCACGGTAGGTGATTAATCCCCAGTTTTCCATGGCACCAGATGAAAAGTCCGGTAATGCAACGTGATCTGCCTTTGGTAGAGGGTATGGTACGCCGAAGTACTCGTCAAAGAAGTCGATTGTGCGAGTGGCGATATCGAGTGCAAAATCTAAGCTCGACGGTGGTTGAGCGGGCGTTGCCCAGATGTTCACCTCGACACCGCTCTTGGTGGTTGCGGTCTTACTATGCATTTCCCCGATAACCCAAGCAAGCAGATAGGTGCTCATGCGTGGGGTGGTATCAAAAGTTGTCACCTGCAGGTTGTCTTGGTTTACTTGTGCTGCCACGGGCATATTGCCAAGCACGGTTACGTCTTGTTCTGTGGTGAGTGCAACGTCGAACGTCGCCTTAGCTTCAGGTTCGTCAATACACGGGAAAACCTCACGGGCGTGGTGACTTTCGAATTGCGTGGCCAGTAACTCTTTTTTAATACCGTCATGGTTAAAGTAGCACGGATACATACCGTGCATTTGATCAGTAATAATGCCGCTAAATCCAAGAACCACCGTCGACGACCCATGTGTCAGCGCAGTTGGCTTTATGTGCAGCTCATCATTCTCTTCTAGTGTGTAATCAGTAGTTACACCATTTACGACACACTCTGTAATTGTGAGATCTTTGGCGTGAA
The DNA here is from genome assembly GCA_012270305.1 of Candidatus Saccharimonadota bacterium. Taxonomy (GTDB): domain Bacteria; phylum Patescibacteriota; class Saccharimonadia; order Saccharimonadales; family Saccharimonadaceae; genus UBA1020. The sequence goes on along the minus strand of JAAXIO010000038.1, from coordinate 20,303 downwards.
CATAGAAGTCTTGTTGTAGTTGTGTGCCTTCTATAGTGACGGTGCCGAGGAATGTACGTGCCTTACGGTCGATGGTGAGCGAAAGTGAGTAGTGGTTTGGCGTAAAATATTCTATAAGTCGTCGTACAGTAGTCATTACCTTATTATATCAAGCCTTCGGTATACTTGAAGGTGTATGAAGACGTTTAAGCTTCGCCGAACTGTCATATCGCTTGTTCTTTTGTTTATGACTGCGCTAGTATTCTCGGGTCAGCCGATAGACGAGCTAGGGCTATCATCAGAAAACAATCAGGTGCTTATAACTGGAGAGCTCGCGTCACTCGATGTAAAGGGGAGGGCTCCGAAAACCGGATATTCTCGGGCGCAATTCGGTGACGGCTGGGCTATACGCAGTGGCTGCGATGTAAGAAATATAATTTTAGCGCGTGATCTGAAGAGTGTGGCAATCGATGACGCGTGCCGTGTCCAATCAGGCACGCTGCACGACCCGTATACAGGCAATGTTATACAATTCACGCGGGGTGCGCAAACGAGTGATGATGTGCAGATTGATCATGTTGTGGCATTGAGCGATGCATGGCAAAAGGGTGCCCAGCAGCTATCGTTTGAGACACGAGTGCAGTTTGCGAACGACCCGTTGAATTTATTGGCAGTTGATGGCTCTGCAAATCAACAAAAGTCTGATAGCGATGCTGCATCATGGTTGCCTTCTAATAAATCGTTTCGATGTCAGTATATCCATAGACAGGTCAAAGTGAAGCAGAAGTATGCACTGTGGGTCACTGCTAGCGAGCAGACGGCCATGGCAAGGGTACTTAGTGCTTGCGTGTAGCTACGGCGAGTGCTATAATTGCGTTAGTACATTCCGGCCGACAGGTCGGATTTTTTCATAGAAACGAAAGGACGTGAATATACATGGAAGATTTAAACGTAAAACAACTAATGCTAGCGGTACGCACTATTGCTGAAGAGAAAAACCTCCCAGAAGAAACGGTGATGAGTGTTATTGAGCAAGCAATTGCTGCCGCGTGGCGCCGTGATAACGGTGAGCGTGACCAGGATGTGCGTGCTGAGTTGAACACAAACGAAGGTACTGCAAAAGTATTTGTGCGCTGGACGGTAGTTGACACCGTTGAGAATCCTGCTGCAGAGTTGACGCTTGAAGAGGCCAAAGAGAAGAAGGCCGATGCACAACTAGATGACGTAATTGAAGAAGGTTACGAAGTAACGGCCTTCGGTCGAGTAGCCGCACAAACTGCTAAGCAGGTGGTGTTACAGCGTTTACGTGAAGCCGAGCGAGAAGTAGTGCTTGAAGAGTATGAAGATAAAATCGGTACGATTGTTACCGGAGTTGTACAGCGTGTTGAGCCGCGTGTTGTGCGCGTAGAGCTCGGCAAGGCAATCGGTATACTGCCACAGAGTGAGCAAATTCAAGGTGAATTTTATAGCATTGGTTCTCGGGTAAAGGTATTTATCAAAGATATCGAGCGCGACAATCGTGGGCCACAGTTGATTTTAAGCCGTGCCAATGAGGCTTTCGTAGAGTTCTTGTTCCGCCAAGAAGTTCCAGAGATGGAGACAGGCGCGGTTGAGATTAAATCAATCTCACGTGAAGCTGGCCGCCGCACAAAACTCGCCGTTTACTCAAGTGTTCCAGGTGTAGACCCGGTTGGTACGTTCGTCGGTGGTCACGGAACTCGTGTACAGGCGGTTATGAATGAAATCGGTGACCAAGAAAAAATTGACATCATTCCATTTAGTGAAGATAGTGATGAATTTATTCGTAGTGCACTTGGTCCGGCTGAAGTAATGAAGGGTGAAATTGATGAAGAGGGCAAGCGAGCAAAAGTGTTTGTGACCGAAGATCAGCAATCAATTGCAATTGGTCGGGCTGGTCAAAATGTCCGTTTGGCAAGCAAGCTTACCGGCTATGAACTTGATATCGAAACTGCTTCAAAGAAAGTTGAACCGAAGCAAGCAAAGAAAAATATTGAAGATAGCCTGCTCGACGCGGTTAACAGCACTCCTGACGAAGAATAGTCATTGGAACTGCGGTAGATCGAATAGAAAGAATAGATAGTATATTAGCACTCGTATTGCACGAGTGCTAATTATTTTATATACTTAGTATAGTGTTGCAGTGAGCATAAACGAAATGCTTGCGCATAACTGATTGGAGGATGATAATAGAGTTATGGCAGATGATTTTGCAGAATTTGTATCTCGGCTAACTGACAATGCCAAAACAAGTTTGCAGCATGCAAACGCGATTGCACGTGGATATGGCAGTTCATATATAGGCACCGAGCATTTACTCCTTGGCGTGCTAGCTCAAGGTTCTAGTGTTGGAGCTAAAATATTGGCAGACGCTAATGTCACTCTTGAGCGCGCAGAACTTGCTCTCAATCTGGCACCTCGTAATATAATTATTAGCACTGGCGCGCTAGCGCTGAGCGAGACTGCCAAGCTAACACTTAAAATGGGGTGGGAAGTTGCGCAAGAATTTCATCAGGATCACTTGGGTACAGAGCATATCCTCTACAGCTTACTGAATCAAAAAACGGCTCGAGCCACTACGCTACTGAATGAACTTGATGTTGACGTGCACAGTATTCGATCCGATTTAGAGGACTTTTTTGATCGGCAAACAGATGCATTTGAAGTTGGAGCCGCAACAGCTGATCGTGTTAAAAAACAAAAACGCGGCGGTGCATTAGAAACCTTTGGGACTGATTTAACCGCTCGCGCCCGAGCCGGTAAGCTCGATCCAGTCATTGGCCGTGACGCGCAGCAGGAAAGATTGATCACTATTTTGAGTAGGCGAACAAAGAACAACCCAGTGCTTATGGGTGAACCAGGGGTTGGAAAAACTGCAATCGTCGAAGGGCTGGCGCAGCGAATCGCAAAAGAAGATGTCCCTGATCATCTACTTGATCAGCGTGTTATTCAGTTGGATCTTGCAGCAATGATTGCAGGCACTAAATATCGCGGTGAGTTTGAAGAGCGTTTGAAAAAAGTCATTGCTGAACTTAAGAATGCCAATAATATTATCGTTTTTATAGATGAACTTCATTTACTAGTAGGGGCTGGCGCAGCCGAAGGTGCACTCGATGCTGCAAATATGTTAAAACCTGCGCTGGCTCGTGGCGAACTCCACCTCATTGGTGCCACCACGCTAGATGAGTATCGTAAACATATTGAAAAAGACAGTGCCCTTGAACGGCGGTTCCAGCCTATCATCGTGCCAGAGCCAACTGTTAAAGATACGATTGCAATCGTGAAAGGCCTTCGTTCTTACTATGAAGATCACCATGGTGTGTCAATCAGCGATGAAGTGATTGAGTCAACAGTCTATTTGGCTGATCGCTATGTATCTGAAAGGCACATGCCCGATAAAGCAATTGATGTAATTGATGAAGCGGCAGCTCTCACCCGGGTGAAGTATAGTGGCAAGCCAAGTAAGCGACGTGATTATATCAGGCAGCTAAAAAATTTAAATGAAAAGATGGATGAAGCTGTAGCAGCGGAAGATTATGAGCGTGCTGCTTTGTATAAAACACGTTCGGTGCAGATAACTGAAAAACTCGAAGAGTTGAAAGAGCAATTTGAGAATAAGCGACCGATCACCCTAACAGAGGACCATGTCGCGCATGCAATTGCTGTAATGACGGGTATCCCCGTGAAACGACTGCAAAAATCAGAGGCTACCTTGCTGCGCTCACTTGAAAAACACTTATCGAAGTACATAATTGGCCAAGAGGAAGCTGTAACGGAAGTTGCTAAAGCAGTACGGCGTTCAAGAAGTGGTGTAGGAAGCGCTAAGCGGCCAATCGGGTCTTTTGTGTTTATGGGCCCGACAGGTGTTGGAAAAACAGAGTTAGCAAAAGTGCTGGCGCGTGAGGTGTTTGGTAGCGAAGAGGCGCTCGTAAAAATAGATATGAGTGAATTCGGTGAGCGACACAATACAGCTCGACTACTCGGCGCGCCAGCAGGTTACGTAGGGTATGATTCTGGCGGTCAGCTCACTGATACGATTCGGCGTCAACCATATAGTGTAGTGCTATTTGATGAGATCGAAAAGGGTCACCCGGATGTGTCGCAACTGCTACTGCAGCTACTAGAGGACGGCACGCTGACAGACGCTAAAGGGCGCAAAGTGGATTTCTCTAACACAATAGTTATTTTGACAAGTAACGTTGGCGCTGAAGCTATGCAAAAAGAAGCGTCATTGGGATTTCGCGCCTCCAGTCAGCATGAGGGAGAACTTGAATCTGAACACCGGGCTAACGCAAAACATGCCGAAGCAGCACTGAAAAAACTGATGCGACCAGAGCTGATAAACAGATTTGATGCACTGGTAACATTCAGGGCACTCACGAAAAAAGAAGTCACAAAAATATTTAGCAATCTAGTCAATGAATTAAATGAACGACTTGTACGTAAAGGAATTCACTTAGTGGTAGCAGCCTCGGCAAAACGAGCAATCCTACAAGAAGGGTATGACGAAAAGTATGGCGCACGGCCACTTAGGCGAGCTATGCAAGATAAATTAGAGCATCTGATTGCAGACGGTATACTATCAGGCGAGTATCAATCAGGTACTGTATTGACCGCTAAAGCGAAGAAAGGCACTATAGTACTCGATGTTACCACAGAGTAAGAAGCGATCGATGTCGTGGCTTGGGTGGCTGCTATCAGCAGTGCTTATTGTAGTGGCATACTATATGTGGTTTGAGCGACAGCGCATTGTTGACGCAATCCAGTATTACCAATATACACCTACGAGTGATATCAGAACAATTACAGAGCAAATTGAATTAACGGATAACGCTACATTCTTATTTTATGCGAGTCAGCCATCGCTTGAAAACAGCACTACGTTTAATCAGCATTGTGAGCGCCAAGAGTCAGACAGTCCAATATTAGGGTGTTACAGCGCTCGTATGATATATCTATACGACATTACTGATGAGAGACTGGACGGAATTGAGGAAGTGACTGCTGCTCATGAGTTGCTGCATGCCGTATATGAACGACTCTCCGACGACGAAAAGGCGCGCCTTGAGCCGTTGCTCGACGAAGCTTACACTGAACTGGCCGACGAGGAACTGGAGCGCAGGATGGAGTATTACGACCGCACGCAGCCTGGTGAAAAATATAATGAATTACACTCAATCATTGCTACAGAAGAAGCGGCAATTAGCGATGAGCTCGAGACTTATTTTGCACAGTATTTTAAAGACCGTAAAAAAATAGTAGAACTGCACGCTAAAGTAGATGGACAATTCAAAAAGTTATCGAGTGAAGCAGACTCACTGGCTAAGCGCATCAATGGACTAGCATCAACCATTAATAGCGATACGCAGCAATACAACACAGGAGTTGCTTCGCTCAACGCAGAAGTAGCGGCGTTTAATCAACGGGCATCACAGCCTGGCGGGTTTTCAAGTCAGGCCGAGTTTGAAGCGGAGCGATCTCAGCTCAACGCACGACGTGAGCAACTTGAATCGCTTCGTCAAAGCGTAAAGACAAATATAGATACGTACAAAACGCTGCTCGCAAAGCTTGAGTCTATAAATGCACAAACAGAATCCCTTAATGCGAGTATTGATAGCGTCTTAGCAGAAGAGCCAGAGGTGTAGCCTATGCCAAAACCAAAAACGCGGTATGTGTGTAATAATTGCGCAGCCTCTTACCCTAAATGGACTGGTCGTTGCGAAAACTGCGATGAGTGGAATACACTAGTAGAAGAAGATGTGGCCTCGGGTGGTTCGGTGGTTGCAAAGGCTGGAAGCAGTGGAGCGGTTCTTCGTCCGATGACGTTTGATGCCATTGAATCGGCTGAGCTTGAATCACGCTACTCTACAGGGTTTAACGATCTTGATACGGTGCTTGGCGGTGGTATATTGCCAGGGGGAGTTACGTTAGTTGCTGGGCAGCCAGGTATTGGTAAGAGCACATTGTTGCTTCAAGTAGCATCACAAGTTGCTCAGTCTCAGCCGGTGCTCTACGTGAGCGGCGAGGAAAGCGCACATCAGGTGAAGCTTCGGGCGATGAGATTGGGTGCTGGGGCGGAATCGTCACTCGAGTTTGTTGCGAGTACAAGCGCCGATGACATCGGTGCCACAATTCGCAAGGGCGCCCACAAACTGGTAATTATTGATTCGGTTCAAACATTAAGTCTTGAAGCTATAACCAGTGCTCCTGGTTCGGTGAGTCAGATTACGAATGCTTCCAATGTGGTTATACGTGCAGCAAAGCAGGCGGGTGCTGCGGTATTGCTTGTAGGACATGTAACAAAAGAAGGAAGTATTGCTGGGCCGAAGGTGCTCGAGCATTTAGTAGATGTTGTGCTGCAGTTTGAAGGCGATCGCTACGGTGGTTTTAAGGTTGTACGGGCGATTAAAAATCGTTATGGATCAACAGCAGAAGCAGCAATTTTTGAAATGAATGAATCGGGTCTAGCGAGTGTAGAAAACCCTTCCGCGGCGCTGCTTGCCGAGCGTCAGAATGCTGATGGCTCTGTTATATTTGCGACGCTAGAAGGAACGCGGCCGATACTCGTAGAAATTCAAGCACTTGTGCATTCAACTAGTTTCGGCTATCCTAAGCGGACGGCTAGTGGCTACGATTTAACCAGGCTTAACCTACTCATCGCCGTACTAGAGCGCCGAACAAAATTGAAATTATCCGATAAAGATATTTATATAAATGTTGTTGGCGGTATTAAAATTACTGACCCGGCGGCGGATTTGGCAATCTGTATGGCGATAGCCAGTGCAGCAGCAGAGCGCAGGCTGGACGATTCGGCAGTTGTATTCGGTGAGATAGGATTGGGTGGTGAAGTGCGATCGGTCTCACAAATTGATCGACGCGTTGCTGAGGCAACTAAGCTCGGATTTACACAGTCCATCGGACCTGCTGGTAGAAAAAAAGCTGGCGTCTCCACCCCTGTACGGACACTTCGTCAAGCCTTAGTCGATTATCTTAAATAATTAAATGTGCATTTTTAATAAAAATGCAGAAAGGACACTAATCGTTATATGGACGTTTTTATTGGTGTTGGTATCAGTATTTTACTGCTTCAGGTTAGCTACCTGGTGGCAGTACAGGTAGGCGGAAAACGAAAAGCAAGTACGGGTACAACGCCGCTATTTGTTGATACGTCTGCATTAATGGACGGAAGGATTGTTACGGCGGCCCAAACTGGCTTTATACCTGATTCAATTGTGGTACCAGAAAGTGTTATTTCTGAGCTACAGTTGCTTGCAGATCAGGCGGATGGTGAAAAAAGAACCCGTGCACGCCGAGGACTAGACGCCGTAAAAGAACTGCAGGATGTAAGCAATCTAACCGTGACTATACTTCAGGATGGCCCCTTAGGCGAAGGCGGTGTTGACGCTCGACTGGTCGAGCTAGCCAGACAGAAAAAGGGTAACATATGCACTATCGATTTTAATTTAAATAAAGTTGCGAAAGTACATGACATACGCGTATTAAATATTAATGAACTGGCGGGAAGCATTCGTATGGCATTTCTACCCGGTGAAACCATCCACCTGGAATTGTCTCAAAAAGGTCAATCAAACGATCAAGCTGTGGGCTATCTTGCAGACGGTACGATGGTGGTTGTTGATAAGGCAGCCAAGTATGTCGGCTCAACTAAACAAGTAGAATTTATACGGAGCTTGCAAACAGCTGCTGGAAGAATGATGTTTGCTAAATTAGTACACGGCGTAGACAACAGTGATGATACGAAGAATAAGAATACAGCAAAACGAGTAGCTGGCCGCAAGGGAGTTTCAGTCCCGCAAAAGACTCCAGCAAAGAAGCCGGCATCAACTCGCCGTAAGCCAACGGGACGAGATAAAGAAGCGAGTTTAATTGAGTTGGTTAATAACCAAGACGCCTAGGTAAACTTTTAGCAGCTGCCGTCTTTGATGTCGGCTTTATTGAAAGATTGGCTGATACTTTCAGTATAGAGTGCAGTGTCACTTGCGGTTGCTGACACGGTAACTTTTTTGGCGGGGAAGTTGTAATTGGCGGTGTATGTGCCGCTACCACTAATATTTAGTGACGCAACGCCAGTTCCATCGACCGATATGTCCAAGGTGTCTAAAGCATGTGTACCTTTTGATACGCGAACACTTATGTTATTTTCGTCATCGATACAAAGCCCAGTTAATTTCGGTTTGATGTCTTCGCACTTATGGATGTCGTCCTCAGCCGACCCGTCGTATCCATCCGGAGCGATATAGATAGGATTTTTCGTAATTGGGTCGGTGGTTTTGGTTACGTCAAGCTCTATCTTGGCTGCACTTGGTGTACAGTCTGTGGCCTTTTTCTTTGATACTTTATCGAACGTAAGCTTTGCATTGGTGACCGCCTTGGCTTTGTTATACCACGATGGAAAGTATTCGCCATTGATACGCTGTATGCCCTCGGGCACGCTGAACCATTCACCTGATTTGGCCACGTCATCTTTCTGATAGAGTTTTGAGGCAAACGCCATTACTGGATCGAGTACTTGTGCCGGTATGGACGAGTTACCATTCGTAAGCGGTGTAGTATCCGGGTTTCCGAGCCAAACGGTGCCGGCAATGCTTGGCGTGTACCCAACTGTCCAAATGTCTTTTGGCTTTCGGTCCTTGTCGCTTGTTCCCGTCTTAATAGCTACCTTAACGCCTGCAGCATCAAGCTCAGGTGTGATGGTGCGACCGAACAAGCCCAGGCGCGCGCTTGAATCACCTAAGATATCGTTAACAACAAAGGCAGACTGAGGATCGATGACTTTTTTTCGTTCTGCCTTGTACTCCTCGAGCACCTCACCTTCATTATTCGTTACTTTTAATATATTGCTGGTGGGCATATACACGCCATTTCGTGCCAGCGATGCAATCGCATTCGTGTGGTCAATCATACGTGTCCCACAACCACCGATTGCCGATGATAGACCAGCTTCTTTTTCGGCTCCTTGCGTGCAGTAGAATTTATCACCCATAGCGCGAATTGTTTGCAGCGTAGGCTCAACCCCTGATACCTGCATAGCCTTAATGGCTGGAATATTGCGTGATAGCGCGAGCGACTTACGCAGCGTAATGTTGCCCTTATAGCCACCATCTGCGTTTTGTGGCTTGTAGCCACTAACATTAGTCGGAACATCTGAAAGAATAGAGCCACTTCCGAAATTCAGAGCCTCTTCACCCTTGTTCTCGAATAACTCTGCATACACGAGTGGCTTTATGGATGAACCTGGCTGTATAAATGCTACAGCTGCGTTATCTTGACCAAAGCCAGGATAGTTGAAATCACGACTGCCTATCATGGCTATAATTTGACCAGTTCGAACGTCTTCAATGGTTCCTGCTCCGTTTGAGAAGCCAGCATATCCAGGATAATACGAGGCAAACATTTCATCCATCTCGGACTGAAGCTTATCTTGTACACGAATATCTAGTGTCGTTTTTATGTTTAGCCCTCCTCGGCCAACCGTTGCCTTGCCGAGTTTTTGTTCTAGCTCACTACGAACCATTTGTACAAAGTGAGGTGCTTTAATGTTTGAGTACTGACTGCCTTCAGATTTGATTGTATCGAGGATTGGTACTTTCTTTGCTGCGTCTACTTCTGCTTGTGTCGCCATGCCTTGTTCCAGCATGTTATTTAGAACAGCGTGTTGGCGCGCGATCAATGCCTCGTTTCCGTACGTGTTGTATGGGTCAAGCAGGCCAGGTTGGTTGGGGATGGCTGCAAGGAGGGCGGATTGCTCTAGAGTAAGCTTACTCGCTGGTATGCCAAAATATGTTTGAGCGGCTGATTCTACACCATTTCGGCGGCCGCCATACGGAGATTCGTTTAGGTAAAGGTCGAGGATTTGTTCTTTGTTATAAATTCGCTCAACTTCGATAGCGAGGATTAATTCTTTAATTTTTCTCGGTATACCACCGAGGCTTCTATCGCTTGCCTCGTCGGCAAAAAACACTTGTTTAACAAGTTGCTGTGTAAGAGTCGAACCGCCCTGGGTACTTTCACCTTGGCTGTTGTTGATAGCTGCTCGCAGCAGACCGGTTGGACTAACGCCGTTATGGTCGTAAAAATCTTTATCTTCAATCGCGATCGTCGCGTATTTCATCGATTTGGCAATCTCGTCACCATCTACAACTAATTTGTAATTGCCATCACCTTTGTCTTCCCAGAGTAAGTTGTCGTTTCGGTCGTAGTAGCGACTGACGGTAGTTTGCACTCGCTTTGCAAGCTCTGAAGGGCGAATTTGATCGATATCTTTTCTGAAGTAGGCAAATACACCCCCGGCAAGTACTACCATCAGTAGTGCAGCTACAGTTGATATCTTTAAGGCAGTAAAGAAACCTTTTTTACTGAACCAAAAGCCAGCGACTCGCTTTGGGTGAGAACGATAGATTGCTCGTTTTACCGGGTGCTTTGGCAAACTTGCTAAGTACTCAGCCTTTTTGCGTGCAGCGTGATCTTTCTTTTTTTTACGAGCGTGTGATAAATTAGCGTACACATTTAATTTGCGATTTGATTTCTTAGCCATCCCTCAACTTCTCTCAATTCTGCGATTTACTGCGTACAGAAGCCTATTATGGGATGTAATGCGGGTTATAAAAACCCCTATTTTCATCCACACTTTTGCTACGTACTCGTTTGCCTATTAGTATACCACTAATGTTTGATGCCTTGCGATATTTTTCGGTATACTAAAAGGAATAATCACTGTAAACAGCGAGGAGCTGACATGACTTTGGCCGAAGAGCTAACCTGGCGTGGGTTTGTGAACCAAACGACGCTACCAGACATTGCCGATATAAACGAGCCTCGCACATTTTATTGGGGGGTAGATCCTTCGGCAGATTCTATGACAATTGGTAACCTTGCGCCTGCTATGATGATTCGCCATTTTATGCAGCACGGACACAAGGCTATTTTGCTGGTCGGTGGTGCAACGGGCATGATTGGCGACCCTGATGGAAAAAAGCAGGAGAGAAATCTTAAAACACTCGATGAAATTGCAAAGAATAAACAGGCAATTGCGCAGCAGTACGAAACAATTTTTGCCGGTCAGCAATTCGACATAGTTGATAATTATGACTGGTTTAAAGATATGAACTATCTCGACTTTCTTCGAGAGGTTGGCAAACACGTTAGCATGACGAGCATGCTTGATCGAGACTTTGTGCAGAATAGAATTGGTGAAGGTGGTGAGGGTATCAGCTATGCTGAGTTTAGCTATTCTCTCATTCAGGGGTACGACTTTCTTCATTTATTCCGTGAAAAGGGCGCCACATTACAGGTTGCTGGCGCTGATCAGTGGGGTAATTCAATTAGCGGTGTGCAACTTATACGACGCTTAGAGTCGGCTGAGGCTCATGTTTTCACTGCTCCATTGGTTGTAAACAAACAAACGGGTGTGAAGTTTGGTAAATCTGAAGGTGGTGCAATCTGGCTCAATCCCGAGAAAACAAGCCCGTATAAGTTTTATCAGTTTTGGTTAAACACAGACGATGAAACGGCGGTTGACTTAATAAAAATATACACTCTGCTAGATAAAGAGATGGTTCAAGAAATAATCGCAAACCACCAACAGAACCCTGGTGCGCGCTTACTACAAAAAACTCTTGCACGCGAGGTAACTGAACTTGTGCACGGACGTGAACGGCGCGAGTCGGTAGAGAAAGTTACTGGCCTACTATTTGGTTCGTTGAACATTGAAGAGCTTTCGAGTGATGATCTTGATGAGCTGGCAAATGAGATACCGGTTTGCGAATCGGGCGACATTACAGAAGTACTCGCAACTAGTGGTCTAGTATCGAGTAACGGTGAAGCCCGCCGTCTTATTGCAAGCGGTGCGGTGAGTCTAAACGGAAGCAAAATTAGTGAGCCGGTGCGCGTTGAGGCTCCATCGTTAGTAAAAAAAGGCAAAAACGGTTTCGTTCTTGTTCGTTAGTACAACTACTACGTAGGTAAGGGGATTTATGTTCGAATCAGTTCATGAGAATTTATCAGAGTCAGCTGCAGCAAATGTTATAGTTTGGCTAGAAAAACCAAAGTACGCCGAATATCGGTTTGAGCTAGAGCAATTAATACTCGATGAAAAGTGGCATGAACTAGAAGATGCTTTTTTTAAAGTGATTGAGTTTGGTACTGGCGGTCGACGAGGTACAACAGGAGTTGGTTCTAATCGTATTAATCGTGTAACAATCGGTGAATCTGCTCAGGCGCTCTGTGTTTACGCAAAACATCACGATGAGTCGGCGCCAGAAAAAGGTATTGTTATTGCTTGTGATACGCGCTTATCTTCGGATGAGTTAAGTTCCTATGTCGCTGAAGTGTGCGCGGGCAACGGTTTTAAGACGTATTTGTTTGATGGCTTTCGTTCGACGCCCGAACTGAGCTTTGCGGTTCGTGAACTTGGTGCGGCAGCCGGTATTGTGATTAGTGCGAGCCATAACCCTCCATCAGATAACGGCTTCAAAGCATATTGGAGTGATGGCGGACAGCTTGTGGCGCCACACGACAAAGGTGTTCTTGAAATAGCCGAAGCAATTGATGAAGTGCTGACTGTAGAGACGCAGGAAGCGATTGGAGCGGGTCTCTTGGTATATATCGGCAAAGAAATTGATGACGCCTATGTTGCTGCAGTGTGCGGCGAATCTATGGGGAAAGATCGCGATCTTAAGATAGTCTACTCGCCGCTTCATGGTGCTGGGAGCCGTAATACACTACCGGTTTTGCAAGCAGCTGGGTTTAAAAATATTCGATGTGTAGACGAGCAAATGATCCCGGACGGTAATTTTCCAACAGTCGAAAACGGCAAGCCAAATCCAGAAGAAAAGGCTGCAAATGATCGAGCTGTCGCCTTGTTACTAGCCGAGCATGCCGATTTTGCAATTACAAATGAGCCCGATGCCGACAGGGTGGGCGTAACAGGCCGGCAGCACGACCAAGCAGTCTACCTCAACGGAAACCAGTCTGCAACGCTCGCATCAGAATTTGTGCTGCGTAAATTACATGAATCAAATCAGCTGACGCCAAAACACTATATCGCTAAAACAATCGTAACTACTGATATGATGACAGCTGTTGCTAATGCGTACGGCGCTATGACATACACGAATATGCTCGTTGGGTTTAAGTTCATAGGTGAGTTGATCAAGAATAAAGAGGATTCTAATGAGATATTCGTGATTGGTGGTGAGGAAAGCTACGGGTTATTAAAGGGTACTTACGCTCGTGACAAAGATGGTGCTGTGGGTGCGCTACCCTTGGCAGAGTATGCCGCTGAGTTAAAGCTCGAGGGTAGAACACTGTGGGATCGAATGATCGAACTATACGATAAGTATGGTCTGTTTATTGAACGACTAGATACCCTACAATGCCCGGGAGCGGATGGCTTTAAGCAAATGCAGACTATCATGGATAGCCTGCGGCAAGACCCGCCAAAAAAAGTTGACGAACATACGGTAACTGCAGTATATGACTATCGCACTCTTGAAAGACGTGAGATAGGTTCTAGTAATACAACTCCTATTGATTGCAAGTCGGGTGACGTGCTTGTTTATGAATTTGGTGATTACTCTCGTAGAATTACTATACGACCGAGCGGTACCGAGCCGAAAATGAAATTTTATGTTCAATGGAAGTTTGAAACAAATGACGCGGCAAGTGAATACGAATCACGAATGCAAGAACTAGAAAATATTTCACGGCAACTCGAAGGTATCGCACTTGAGCGCTCATGAATTTACATACCTCACTTGAGCACATAAAGGGAGTAGGACCCAAGACTGCCGAGCAATTACGGCTAAGTGGCCTCGAAACAGTGCGTGATTTGGTATATTTTTTACCCAGGAAGCATGAAGATTTTTCCATAATTTCGACGATTGACACATTGGCGCCAGGCAGGCGAACCATTAAAGCACGCGTTGAGTCTGCGACCACTAAATCAGTTCGTCGTGGCATGAAGGTAACCACGGCTGTGTTAGACGACGGGAGTGGTAAGGTGCAAGCCGTGTGGTTCAACCAGGCCTATCGGCAAACGCAATTCTCAGATACAAAGCAGGAGTATTTTTTTTCAGGTGACTTTGAATTTTCGTATAATCGATATCAATTTACGAATCCGAGTGCCGAAAAGGTCATCGATATGCCGGTTCAAACAGATCGACTGCTGCCTATATACCGCAGCATTAAAGGCCTTAAAAGTCAGCTCGTTCGAAAGCTGCTCGCGGAGTTGCGGCCCTTGCTTACCATGATACCTGACACGTTACCAGATACAATTGTGCGTTCGGAGCAATTAGCATCAACATCAGAAGCGCTGCTAGGTATGCATTTTCCTGAAACTCAAGCGCAAGTAGCGCGTGCCCGTGAGCGATTGGCGTTTGAAGAGCTATTTCAGCTACTGCTAGCTTCAGAGCGCAATAAGCAAGAGAATGCCAAATTATTGAGCTGGCCGGTTACGTTTCAGCAATCTGTTGTGAAGGAGATTGTAGCTAGGCTACCATTTGAACTAACTCCGGGGCAGAAGCAGGTAATTTGGGAGATGCTGCAAGATATTGAGCACGAGAAGCCGATGAATCGAATGCTGCAGGGGGATGTTGGAGCTGGTAAAACGGTAGTTGCTGCCGTGGTCGCCCGACAGGTAGTGAGTGCCGGGCATCAAGTTGCAGTGCTGGCGCCATCTGCAATACTTGGATCGCAACCTGCGAAAACTCTTGCAGCCTTACTCGAACCCCTTGGGGTGACAGTGGCTTTTTTGGCGGGGAGTGTGTCTAAGAAGCGGCGTGAACCATTACTTGAAAACATCGAAAACGGCCAAGCTCAGGTGGTAGTAGGTACGCACGCACTGTTAGAGCCAAATGTGCGATTTAACAAGCTAGGATTGGTCGTTATCGATGAGCAGCACAGTTTTTGTTTGAATCAGAGGCAAAAGCTGCTTGATAAAACCGAGAGAATGCCGCATATACTTGCCATTACAGCAACGCCTATTCCACGTAGTTTAGCACTTACGGTGTATGGAGAACTCGACATTTCAATTATTAAGCAAAAACCAGCGAATCGCTTACCGATTGAAACCGAAATCTGGTCGCCAGTCAGTCGAAAGCAGCTTTACCACACAATTGATGCTGAGCTAGCTGCAGGCCGTCAAGCCTATGTTATTTGTCGGCTAATCGATGACAACCCAGCCAATGACACAAAAAGCGTTGAAGCTGAATATAAGAAACTACAAAACTCGCTGTTCGGTCACCGCAAAATGGGATTACTTCACGGAAAAATGAAGCCGGGTGAAAAAGAGCTAGTAATGCAGCAATTTTTAGCGCACGAAATCGATATACTGGTAAGTACGACTGTTGTAGAAGTTGGGGTGGATGTGCCGAACGCTACAGTGATGCTAATCGAGGATGCGGATCAGTATGGTTTAAGCCAGCTTCATCAATTACGTGGAAGGGTAGGGCGCTCATCCCACCAGAGCTACTGCTACTTAATGACTTCAGATACAAAGAAGCCAACACGTCGTCTACGTGAGGTAGAGCAATCAAATGACGGGTTTTACTTAGCTGAGGTAGATTTGAAGCTGCGCGGTCCAGGCGAGATTTACGGAAAAGCGCAGCATGGTTCGTTAAATCTGCAAGTTGCCACATTAGCCGATACTGAGCTAATTCAGCGAGCACAGCGTGCTGTTCGGGCATTCGTGCGATCGGATGCAAATTTGCTACAATACGATCAGTTAGCAGAACAGGTGGCAAGATATCAGCGCCTGACGACATTAAATTAAGCCATAAATCAAGAAGTCATTAGTATGTACGCATTCGGGCCATTGCCCAGGCAAAAACGCACGGGTCACATTATTGGTACGCATCAAAAAATTGATCGCGTTGCTCGGCGTCATATAAAAAAGCATATTGGCTCGCTGCCATTCCCTGGTATTGAATCAATTTTGCACTTCGAAGGCAGTCGCGGCCCTGATGGTATAAAAATGAAAAGCCCCGGACGCGACGAACCGTGGCATTTTATTGACCCTCATACGGCTTCACTACAGTCGCCACTACTGACAACAATAGCGCAGCACCAAGCGAATCTTGTGGCGGCACTTGTTCGCAGGGATGACATACGTGCGTCGTTTGATGCTGCATGGGTAGCTCACGCTGTAACCGACGGTCTAACCCCCGCTCACCATGAACCACTCGATGAGCAGCTTAGAGAACTAAAAAATGAAGCTAAGCACGGTGACAAGTTGCGCGGCAAATTAGTGATGGCAAGCAATGGGTCGAAGCGTCAGTTCGTAAAGAATAACTGGAGCTATTGGGGTGCGAAAGGGATTATGACTACTCATACGCTATTTGAAGGTGGTGTCGCTACGGCGGCCAAGCCACTTTCGTTCAAGGTTGCTGCTGCTGATGTGCATGATATTGAAGAATTACAAGCACGTGGATTCGGAAATATTTATTTAGATATGCTGCATGCGATTGATGAATTAGGTATGTATGAGCGTTTCAAGCGAGACGGCTGGACGGGAACGCTAGCCAGGCAAACTACAAAAAAGTTAATACCGACCATTGTGCATGCGGTTGAGCTTGCTTGGCTGGAGGCATATTATCGGGCTGTGGAGAGTAACTCATGAATATACGTGTCATCGCAGGTACATACGGCGGCAGGGTGCTTGATGCACCGGGTCGTTCGAGCACGCATGCCATGAGTGAGCGGGCTCGAAATGCATTATTTAATAGTATTTCAAGTGAACTAAGTGGAGCGAAAGTGCTAGATGCATTTGCCGGTTCTGGTAGTTTGGGTATTGAAGCAATGAGCAGGGGCGCCGCATCGGTGACATTTATTGAAAAAGATCGTATCGCTGCTAAAATTATTCAAAAAAATATCGACCTGCTTTCCATTGATTCTGCAAAAGTTGTAAAAACAAGTGTATCCAACTGGCTCAACACTAGTGACGGTGAGCTTTTTGACATTATTTTCGCCGATCCGCCATATCACGACACCCAGTTTTCCACAGTAAAACGCTTGTTTGGGCTTCTCAAGCCTGGCGCGCTTATGGTATTATCACATCCAGGTAAGGGTGAGGTTCCTTCCAAAACCGGAGTTGTTGTGGTGGACAATCGTAGTTATGGAAACCTGAATTTCACCCTCTACCGCCTAGAGGAC
>JAAXIO010000038.1:0-3037 GCA_012270305.1 Candidatus Saccharimonadota bacterium | reverse complement strand
TTGGTGCGGATGAAAGGACTTGAACCTTCACGCCCGAAGGCACATGCTCCTAAGGCATGCGTGTCTACCAATTCCACCACATCCGCTAGGTAGGTTGTAATGTACAACGTGACTTTATAGTCTTCACGAGGACAGTGCGCAGCTTCTATGGGATTGGTAGACATGTCTACTAATATAATTGTGTTACCACAGCCACCACATCCGCATAGGCCTTATAACTATAGCAAATACTGACCGATATAAAAAGAGGTAAATACCATGCTGCTTGTGCTATGATAATAAGCACTATGGGGTTAGCGCTATGAATAAAATTGCACAATATCTTAATACACATATACTCGGGGAAGTATTCGTTGACTCGCGTGTGCGCAAGTCCTACGCAAATGACAGCAGTATATTGCAGTATGTTCCAGATATGGTGGCCTATCCACGCGCTACAAGTGACATTCGCAAGATTGCTCGTTTTTCATGGCAGCTAGCCGAAAAGGGTCATACCTTACCGCTCACGATTCGAGGTGCTGGCACTGACACAACCGGGGGAGCTATTGGTACGGGTATGGCGATAGTCCCGGCAATTCATATGAATCGAATTTTTGAGTATGATAATGGCCAAAAACTTGTTCGGTTGCAGCCTGGGGTTACCATTAACGCACTTTCGAATGCTTTGGCATTGTACGGCGCTGCTATTCCTGAACTAAAGTGGGACCACCAAATGGCTACTATAGGTGGAGCGGTGGCGTCTCAGCGAAGCTCCTTGGCGTATGTAGATAAGTTGGAAGTGGTGTTAGCAAATGGTGATGTACTGCAAACCAAAAAGTTGAGTAAGCGTGAACTTGAGAAGAAAAAAGGCGAACAATCATTTGAGGGCGAAATATATCGTTCGGTTGATGGATTGATTGAAGATAATCCAGATTTACTCGATATGCTGCTCTACGATGATGATCGGCTTGATCATGAGGGGTATGCAGGCATCGAAATGGTAAAGGATAAGCACGGTTCGTTCGACCTTACTCCGCTTTTTGTAGGTAGCCAAGGTACGCTCGGTATTATTTCTGAAATGATTTTGAAGCCAGATTTTGTTAATCAGAATCCAGGCGCGGTGGTGATATCGTTTGCAGATAAGACGGTCGCCCTTGATGCGCTCGATATCGTTGATGGAACCGATCCTTCTTCCGTAGAGTACATTGATGCCGCTTACTTTGAGGCTGCGGCGCAAGCGGGTAAAAACTACCGATTTTACGAAGATGCTACCGCTGAACTTGGTGAATTAGCTGCAGTTGTAATTGTAACCATCAATGACTTTAATGAGCGGGCACGAAAGAAGAAGATTAAAAAGCTTCGAGCTAAGCTCCGTCCACTGAAGGCATTTGTAGTCAGTGAGGAAGATGTTCAGAATAGTGACTTACGAGCTGTAAGCGCTGTAACACAGTGGCTTTTGAATCCTGAAAAAAGTGATATGGCCGCTCCACCAGTGTTAGATGGGTTCTATATACCAACAAATCGCTTCGAAGCGTTTAGTGCCCAACTGGAAACTCTCGCTAAAAAGCACAGTACATCATTGGCCCTAGCTGGGCGCCCACTTGAAGAAATCTGGTATGTGCGACCGGTGGTGCGCATCACTACTTCTGGCGATAAGCAAAAGTTGTTTAAGTTGATGAGTGACCTTGTGGAGCTAATCAGAGCTCATGATGGTGCACCGTATGGCGCCGGTGGTGAAGGCCGCCTAGGTGCAAGTCTGCAGTTGGCAGCGGATGAAAAGCATCATGAACTATTTAAGAAACTAAAAAACATCTTCGATCCGCATGGAACACTAAATCCGGGTGTAAAGCACGATGCCACAATTCGTGATTTGGCAAAGCAAGTCCGTGGTTCGTACGAAGGCTCTCCAGTTACTGGTCACTTATCTAAATATTAGGTATACTTTATTCGGTATGCACGAGTGGCGGAATTGGTAGACGCGCTAGCTTCAGGTGCTAGTGTCCTTCGGGACATGGAGGTTCAAGTCCTCTCTCGTGTACCAAACATAAAAGGGGCTCAGGCTCTTTTTTAAATTTGCACCGGAATAGTTTAGTACAATAAAGCCAATGAATGACACGAGAAATCTGACTGACGAACTAAAGGGCAGGACGGAGGATGCCATTATTGCACTCCTCGATGAAAACGAGATTGAGCTTGAGGTGGCAGTAGAAAATCTTGAACGTGACTTCAACATGGGTACGATAGTTCGGAGTGCTAATGCGTTTGGCGTGCGCCGAGTGCACGTAATTGGACGACGTGGATGGAACAAGCGCGGTGCAATGGCAACAGAAAAGTATTTGCATGTACTGTATCATGCGTCAGTTGATGAATTTATCGACGCCATGCAGCTTGACGGCCGAGAGGTAATCGCAGTTGATAATGTGGAAGGTTCAAACGAATTGCATAACACTCAGTTATCTCGTAGGTGTGTGTTAGTTTTTGGATCAGAAGGTGCGGGTATCAGTAATGATTTGCTTCATAGGGCGAATCGGATTGTAGCAATTGAGCAGCTTGGGAGCACTCGCTCGATAAATGTAGGAGTTGCCGCAGGGGTTGTGATGTATCGATGGCTACAGGATTTTTATTTAAAAAGCTGATATAGTAACAATATGAGCACCGAAGGGCATTCAGAAGAATCCTTGGTTCACTTACCGTATCACCGTGAGGCGATAGGGCAGATACGATTTGACCCTAGCGAAGAAATGGCAGACTGTCTTGCTGGGTTGTATCAGCCAGATAGGCGAGAGTCTGCAAAAAAAGGTATGTATCTTTCATCACAGTACCGGCTGGTGGCTGATCAGGCGCCTGATGGTGCAATTCGAGGTGAAGCGGGGAGAAAAGCGGAGTATTTAAAAAGGGCACTAGCACGTAGCGTCACAACAAAAAAACGTCTATCAAGTTATATGCGAAACGCACAAGCAAACATTAACGGTCATGATATGTTTGCCTTGCAGTTCGCCGTTCACTTAGACAGGGCTACAGTTAACGCTATTAGTGGTGACGAGCTGCTTTCGGCTGA
>JAAXIO010000051.1 GCA_012270305.1 Candidatus Saccharimonadota bacterium | reverse complement strand
GCATTGTACTGGCTAACGGTAATAAACCCTTCAGCATCTGGATTAGTCTCTACCCATGCTACGTGGCCATATTCGCCTGCCATAATAACCGCAACCGAGTTTGCCTTAGCACTGTAGCCCTGTGGACGATTCGATAACGAGCTTGGGAAATTATTAGCGTTACCTAAGTTAGTTGGGATAATACCAGTTCGTTGACCAATCTTCCACGCTAAATAGCTGGCACATTGCCTACAGCCATAGCCCCACCCGTCACCGCCATTACCATCGGCACCGCCGGTTGAGAACATTCCCATCATTGGGCAATTCCCTGCACTCCATGGATAGCCACCGCTACCACCGCCAACGAACTTCACACCGCCGGTTGATGCTGTAGCTGCGCGAATAGCCGCTTGCTGCGCTTCCATGACTGCTTGCTGCTCCGCTTGCGTCTTTTTCTTTAAGCTTTGGTAGGCAGCTTCTTGGCCACGAGTTTCGTTGACAAGTCGTTGCTGTTCAGCACGCTTACTATCTAAGGTTGTACGAGCCCTTTTTTGGTTTGCTAGCGCCGTCTCGGTTTGCAACTTCTGATTTTCAAGTTGGTCTTTTAGTTCGTTAATACGATTAATGGTAGACTTTAGTTCATCGCGCATTGACGACTGGTAGGTTTGTTTGTCGATATAGTCAGAAATATTTTTTGCACTGGCTAACATTTCTAAGGGAGTAATATCACCTTCAATCGCTAGATTCGCAATTACTTCACCCAGTGCGTCGCGGTTATCAGCAATCTCTTTCTCTGTCTCTGCGATCTTAACGACGAGCTGTTCGTACTTCGCTTGATTAAGATCAATTTGCGTTTGCAGTTGAGCGATTTCATTTTTAATACCATCGAGCTTTCGCTGTAGTGTGTCAGCCTTCGCACCCAACTCTTGAGCAGCAGACTGGTAACTATCGATTTGGCGTTGCAGTGCGGCAATTCGCTCATCAAATTCATCTGCTTTTGCCTGCTGTGAGTACGCTAGGGGCGTAGCTACTGCCACCGTCAACGCTACAAAGACGAGTATTGCCCTCGTCTTAAGTGATTTTGATGATGGTGTGGTGGACCGTCGTTTCATCTATTTCTCATAGTAGCATAAGCGGTTTACGTACGTCAATAGATTTTGGCGCTAAATCTTTAAATAACGGCGGGTCGCTAGTAATGATGAGATGGTGCCGATTAGTGCACCGAGTAAAATCATCCCTAGCGCAACCATGCCAATGTTAGTCATGACAAACGTCAACGTAGGCTCTATTTCTATCCCGCCAATTAATTTACCTTTCAGCGCATTCATCCCAGCAACCCCAAGTATCGTAGCGATCACTGCAGCAATAAATCCATACACTACCGCCTCTACAATAAATGGTCCGCGGATAAAGCTCTTTTCAGCACCGATAAGCTTCATCATTTCAATCTCATCTCTGCGATTAAAAATGGCCATACGAATAGTATTAAAAACAATCAGCGAAGAAATTACGACAAAAACAACGGTAGCTATTATTCCCACCCGTTCGGCGAAGACCACTCCTTTGGCTATTCCTTCAATTGCTTCTTTTCGATCACCCGCAAAAGACGGTGGACGGTTTGTATCAATTGCGGCAGCCAGTGTGTCATTTGATTTGACAAATTCTTGAAGTTCTCTTGTATCATTAATATCAACAAGCTGCACATTAAACGTACCCGGGAATCGATTTGATGCCTCATTGAGCGCATTTAGTGTATCCGGATCTGTGCCATTTTGTTCTGCAAAATTTTTACGTGCCTCACTTGGAGAGACATATCGGACCTCTTCGACTGTCGACAATCGCTCCAGATCACGACGAATAGCGACTACCTCGTCTTCGCTGGAGTCTGTCTTAATGTAGATCGACATGTCTACATTGTCACGAATCACGTCAACTGAGCTTACTAACGTACTGCGCGCGGAGAGCGTGACAAATACGATTAACAATGTGATTGTCATAACGGCAGTTGCAGCAACAGTTAGCCAAGCGTTACGAGAAAAGTTGTTTACGCCGTAACGACACATGCGGACAAATGTAATCCACTGTCGGCGCTTGCGCTTACTCTGAGCGAATTGCTTTGAAGTCATTTTCTTACCCGCCATTACTGTCTGTAGCTCCCCTGCGCTTGATCGCTTGTGATCTTCCCGTGCTCTAGCGTCACTACCCGGCGCTGTAATTTATTCACAATTTCTACGTTATGTGTCGTCAAGAGCACCGTTGTGCCGTAGCGGTTAATCTTTTCGAGCAGACGAACAATATCCCAACTATGCTTCGGGTCTAAGTTACCAGTTGGCTCGTCAGCGATTAATATTTTTGGCTGTCGCACCACAGCGCGAGCAATCGCCACACGTTGACGCTCCCCACCACTAAGTTGATGCGGGAATGATTTTTCTTTACCTACAAGCCCAACTAGCTCGATCACCTTCGGCACTGTGGTTTTGATCTCACGGTGTGTCATACCGGCAATTTCTAATGCAAAGGCAATATTTTCAAATACGGTGCGTTGTGGCAACAATTTAAAGTCTTGGAATACCACGCCAATCTTACGCCGTAGTAGCGGAATATGCTTGTCTTTCAATGTGTCATAGTCGATACCGCCAACTACAATCTTACCGCTTGTTGGCTTCTCTTCCCTAGTAAGTAATTTTAGCAGCGTTGATTTACCCGCTCCAGAGGTACCGACCAGAATAACAAACTCTTTTGGCTCAACATGCAAACTGATCCGCTGCAATGCTGGCGTGGTATTTTTACCGTATGTTTTTGTTACCCTATCTAGAAGAATCATTTACGCTCAATTATAGCATAAGTAGTACCTTCATACGCTACTCATAACCGTTTATTAGCTCAGTATAGTGCGCTACTTTTTACGTATCAACTACGGGGGTGCGACTGGCTTTTATTCGTACGGTATTTACTAAGCTTCTTCGAAGTGCTGCTCTAGGTATGCGGTAATAAATCCATCAATTTTACCATCAAGCACGCTTTTCGCATCTTTATCTTCGTGCTTCGTACGAGTATCTTTCACCAGGGTGTAGGGATGCAGTACATAGTTGCGGATTTGAGAACCCCAATTAGCCGATTCACCCGCCTGCAAGTCACTTAGGTTCTCAGCATGTTGTTCAAGCTGCAACTGAGCCAGCTTTGAACGCAGTAGCCGCATAGCCGTGTCTTTATTCTGTAGCTGTGAGCGTTCATTTTGAATTGCCACCACGGTGTTCGTAGGGAGGTGCGTGATCCGCACGGCTGAATCTGTTGTATTCACACTCTGACCGCCATGCCCCCCAGCGCGGTACACATCAACCTTCAGGTCCTTGTCGTCAATATGAACTTCCTCGGGCGCATCAATTCGAGGCAATACCTCAACCAGTGCAAAACTGGTTTGGCGCAGATTGTCGCTATTAAATGGGCTCAGGCGCACCAATCGGTGCACACCATGCTCACTGCGTAATTTACCGTAGCTGTACGTCCCGCTTACCTCAATTACACTTGTTTTTATACCTGCTTCGTCGCCGGTAGAGCGTTCTGTCGTTGAGACTGTCATGCCAGCCTTTTCGGCCCACCGTATATACATTCGCTCGAGCATTTCAGCCCAATCCTGCGCGTCAGTCCCGCCTACACCAGCAGTAATCCGCACAATTGCATCATGGTCATCATACTGGCCATTAAATAATAGGTCTTTTTTTCGCACGGCAAGCTCGTTTTCAAACGCCGATATCTGTATTTCAAATTCTTGCTGCAAAGAGTCGTCACCGAGTGCTAGTAATTCTTGGATATCTTGGACTTGCAGGGCAAGCTGCTGCCAGGGCTCAACCAACGACCGCAAGCCGGCTGCCTTTTTACTTAAGTCCTGAGCTCGTGCGGGATTATTCCATACTTCTGGCACGGATAACTGATGGTCAACTTGAGCCAACTCATCAGCTTTCTGCTCCAATGAGAGCCTGGCCATCGCGACTGAAATGTCTTCCTGTAACTGGTGAACGCGTTTTTCAAGAGAATGCACTACTGCTATTGTACCATTGCCGTGGCCCAGTCTTGCGAAGGGTAGGTTTCGTCGATTGGGAAATTTGACACAGGAACTTCAAATGGCAGTGACGAGTAGCCGTTCTGTTGGGCCGTGTGGTATGCAGCACGCAGTTCTTCTATCTCACCCACGCATTCGAAGGGTTTCATTACCCCATCCACGCCCAGTAGACCTTTAAACGTATCTAACAATTCAGATCTACTAAATAGATCGCCCCCTAGGCGTTGGTCGAGCTCATCCTTAGTAGTAAATGGCGCAAACAACAAATAAGCGTTTGCGCATTTTGGACACAGCCCGCACCAACTAAGTGTTTGATTATTAGCGCCCTGCTTGTAATTAGCTACGTTACAAGAGCTAAATTCGTCGGCAAATCGATGCCAAGAATGTTCTGCAAATAATTGCGTTATCTTTAGCTCACTCATTGCCCGTAACGGTGAGCCGACCCGAAGATTTGGTGAAATATAGCGCCGTACATATTCAGCAAACAGTGTTTCAGCTTGCCATGTTTTAGACCATTGATGATTAATCGGTAAGTCACCGATCCAACCATGCGGCTCGTCACCCTCATGGGCAATTGCAGCTAGGACCGTCTGCTTATTGAGCAGCACCGCCTGCATCACTGCATAGCTTAAAACTATGAAAGTGACTGGAACATGACCATTCTTACCACCCTGCTTTGCGGCCTCTAGCAGTGCCGGTGTATCGATTGAGCGCTTAGCAACCAGCAACTCACTATTGAGGGAGTCAAGTACTTTCGGATATGAATCGCTACTCGAAACGTACCAGGCTGTGTATGGATGATTCTTCTTCTCGAGCAGTGATGCCAGTAGTAGTGAATCTTTACCACCGCTTTGAAGGGACAAAGTACCTGATCCTTCGTAGTCGATTGCCCCTCTAGCATCTGCTCCAGCGACTGAAGTAAACTGCGCAAGGTCTGCGCGCGTTAAGTCATTTTCGTACGCGTATTGACTTAAGCCCTCCTGATACACGTGATTTAAGAAGGTTGCCTGCCACTCATCCACGCCGCCGGTTTCAAATAGAATATCTGTGGTCGGAAAGCATTTATAGTATGATGCGCCGATCAATAGAAAACTCAGAAACAGTGCGCGCTCAAACACAGCTTGATTGTACGTTGGTATACTGCGAGGAAATAAAAATCGCTCCGCGTATACCCTGCCCTGACTATCACCGTAATGAAACGAGGCTACATTTGTTTCTGCATTAAACGCGTAGTTTTTAAAAATAAACGTCATAGCGACTCAACGATTGCAGTAAATTGCTCACCCCGGTCGGTGAAATTTTTAAACATGTCAAAGCTGGCACAACCAGGGCTTAGAAGCACCACACCATTGGTAATTTTTGACTGAGCTGTCATAATAATTTCTGAAAAATCTTGAGATTCTATAACCGTCATGTGTTGGTTTAGCACGCCAGCTGATGCCAAAGCTGAGGCTATACGATGACGCACTGCACCATATACCACGCAGTACACTGAAGTATCTGCCGCAATATAGTTAGCAAGTACAGAAAAATCTGCACCTTTATCAAACCCACCTAGTAAGATTACCCTGCTCCCGGTGAACGAGCGGAGTGCTGCAATTGACGCCGACGGCGCAGAAGAGTAACTGTCATCGTAAAACCGCACACCGTTTACTTCACGAATAAACTTTATTCGGTGTGGTAATCCTTTAAAACTAGCTAAGCCACGTCGAATTATATCTGCATTATTTACATATTCTCGTACAGCAGCAATAGCTGCGCTTGCATTTTCAACGTTATGGGCACCTGGTATAACTAAGCTACTCGAATAATCCGTCATATTATACGGATATGCAATTTTCGTAGCCTGTGACGTATCAGCAATGGAGCGCGATATGTCATTCAGGCTATTGAATACTACCGTATCGGCACTTGTTTGAAACTTGGTAATATTTGCTTTGGCAGCAATGTACTCCTCCATTGAATCGTGCACATCAAGATGGTCTGGCTCGATTCCTAATACTACAGCCACGTGAGGACTTTTTTGAGTATCCCATAGCTGAAAACTTGATAACTCAAATACAACAATATCATTCGCTGTAATGTGCTTTACCTCGGAAATGGCTGGCGTACCAATGTTACCAACCAGGTGAACCGTAGCATCTGCAGCGCGTAATATTGATGCAATCAGGCTACTTGTTGTGCCTTTACCTTTTGTACCAGTCACGCCGATGATTGGCGCTGGGCACTTTTCAAAAAACTCATTTGTGGTACTCCAGACTTTACCTGGGTATGGCAGCTTTTTAGGGTGGATGCTTGGAGAACGAATAATGAGGTCGAACTCTCCCAGATTCGAGAACGCATCAGGACCGCTGATTACTTTTGCAGAATCGGGCAAGTTATCCGGCTCGCCACGCTCATCAACAATCGTTATATCGTTATCAGGGGTATTCCAGTATTCATATGCAGCCCTGCCCTCAAGTCCATATCCCGCTACTGCAATCTTCATAACCTTACTCTACACTACTTGGAAACACTTTGGCGAGTTTATCGCTAAGCTGCACCACTTCGTCCTTCTCTTCGCTGGTAACAGCAGCCAGTACCCATGTATTTGCATCTAAGAATAGTTTAGCGGTCTCAACCATCTGCTCACACGTTACCGCCTTAATGGCATCTGGTACTTTTTCGTAGTTCTTTACAACACCATCAGCAAAATATCGGTTGGTATAGAAGCCGGAGATTTGGCTTACTGTCTGGGCGCCCATCTGGTATCTACCAAGAGCGTAGCTTTTTGCAGCTTCAAGTTCACCGTCTTTAATGCCGCCACTCACAACCGACTGCACTTCACGAACAATGATATCGAACAGCCGTCCAGCCGTGTCATGATTTACCTGGCCGCCAAAATCCCAGCTAGAGTCATAAAAACCTGCCGATGTATCAGAAAAAATACCATATGCGAGCCCTTTTGCGCGTGCAGCACCATATATTCTTGAATGCATGGTACCAGTGAGGATATGATCAAGGCAGTTCATTGCTTCGAGCTCATTATCGTTTAATTCTCGCGGTACCATGAGGCTCAAACCGAAGGTTATATTGCTCGCTTCTTTTCTACGAATAATCGTTGGCTTACCACTCGATAGCTCATCCTGTGGAACTGGAAAACGCACTCCTGGCTCGAGTTGCCACTCCTCTAAGTTACGGATAATTTCTTTCCGACGACCATGGAGCTTGCCTGCAATCACAAAGCGCATGTTCTGAGCAGTATGCGTGCGAGCATAGTGCTCTTTAATATCTTTTAGTGATACGTTATTAATTGTTTGAATGCGCTGCCAGTAGGTTAAAATGTCCTCACCGAGCAGTTGCTGAATCTTCGGCCACAGCACACGACTGTGGTTATTCAAGTAGCCAGTCAGCTCACTTCGTACGTTACCCTTTTCAGCTTCGAGCTCAGCATTGTTAAATCGTGGTTGGCAAATTGCAACTTGTTGCAAATGGAGAATGCGCTGCCATTCAAAATCAGCGCAGTCAGCCACGTATACCATAGAAAGATCGGAGGTATAGGCATTATGATAGGCACCGTTTTTTGTGAACTCTGCTTCGTAAGCATGCTCACTCTTATATTCCGCATTTGCACCAAACGCCATATGCTCCATAATATGAGCCGTTTCGTATATGTCTTTATGTTTGACATAGCGGTTACCGGCTCGGAACTGGAACTGGAAGCTCATTACCGTAGCCCCAGGCACATCAACGAGTAGGCCTCGGGCTCCGTTTTTTAATCGTACTTCTTGCGTGGTGTGCTTCACTTGCCTCTCGTCGCCTTTCTGCTCGCCCATAGATTGGGAACATGCGTTATCATCTTCAAATCAATCAATACCAAGAGCTAGTCAAGAAACTAGCCCCGCGTATTACCGACGGCTTTTTTTCTTATTTTGCCGTGCAGCTTTTTTCTTCTTGCGTGCTGCGTTTTTTACACGATTCGCGTCGCCGGCTGATTTCGCCTTGGTTACTTTAAAATCTCCGTCACGATTCGATTCACCGCTGTCAATTTCATTTACGCCGCGCTCAACCGCTCGTTCGGCCAGCTTAGTCAACTCAGTATCATGCTCGTGATCATGCGCAGTTATGGCATCATGTTTATGAACGTGCATAATGGCTCGTAATACCTCTTCTCGAAGCGTCGCCTGTAATCCATCAAACAACTTCTGTGATTCGCTACGATACTCGACTAATGGATCACGCTGTCCAACGCTACGCCAATGAATACCATCGCGTAAATGCTGCATATTCTCCAGGTGCTGCATCCACAATGTGTCGAGCACTTGAATGTACACATCTCGCTCAACTTTGCGAAGCATCTCAGCGTCAATTTCGTCTTCTTTCGCTTCATACACTTTTTTCGCAAGCGACAGTGCAGCCTCGGTTCGCTGCTTATCATTCTTTATCTTGCCAACTTCAGCGACTTCTTTGTCATCTACCGGGAAGACAGAGTTGAATTCTTCAGCGAACTTCGGGTTATTTTTTGACGGTAACAATGTTAGGCTTTTTACCATCTCGCTCATCAAGCGTTCGATCTCGGGCTTTATGTCATCACCCTCAAGAATCTTGCGACGCATTACGTAGACCACTTTTCGGTGGCGGTTAATTACGTTGTCGTATTGCACCACGTTCTTTCGTGTGTCGAAGTGATACCCTTCAACACGCTTTTGAGCCGCTTCAAGCGTTTTACTGACTGCTTTATTCTGAATTGGAGTATCTTCATCAACTCCTAGTCGGTTCATTAAGCCAGCAATACGTTCGCCCTGGAAGATACGCATCAAATCATCTTCAGTACTGACAAAGAACTGTGTTTCACCTGGGTCACCCTGACGGCCGCCACGACCACGTAGCTGATTGTCGATTCGACGCGATTCATGACGCTCACTACCAATCACTACAAGTCCGCCAAGCTCTTTTACACCCTCGCCTAGCTTAATGTCGGTACCACGACCGGCAATATTGGTAGCGAGTGTAATTGCGCCCTTTTCACCAGCTTTAGCTACAATCGCCGCCTCGCGCTCATTGTTTTTAGCATTTAATATTTCGTACGGAATCTTTTCTTTTTTCAAATATTCCGCGATCAACTCGTTTTTGGCAATCGATGCCGACCCTACAAGTACCGGACGGCCAGCTTTGTGGTGTTCTTTAATAGCTTCCGCAACTGCCTTTAACTTACCTTTTTCAGTTTTAAAGATCAGATCTTCTTTATCTTCACGCGCAATCGGTCGATTAGATGGAATCTGCACTACATCAAGGCTGTAAATTTGTTGGAACTCTTCCGCTTCAGTGAACGCGGTTCCAGTCATGCCGCTCAACTTGTTGTACAACCTAAAGTAATTTTGGAATGAAATTGTAGCAAGTGTCATGCTTTCAGACAGTACCGCTACGTTCTCCTTAGCTTCAATAGCCTGGTGTAGCCCTTCGTTGTAGCGTCGACCCTGCATTAAGCGGCCGGTGTGCTCGTCAACAATCACCACCTCACCCTGGTTTGTCACTACATAGTCTTTGTCGCGCTTAAACAGGGCCTGTGCCTTGAGCGCTTGATCCATATGGTACACACTGCGAACATACTCAGGCGTAAAGAGGTTCTTAATGCCAAGCATCTTTTGTACTTTCTCAACACCTGTATCGCTAAGTGACACACTTCGCCGCTTTTCGTCTAGAATATAGT
Organism: Candidatus Saccharimonadota bacterium; assembly: GCA_012270305.1. GTDB lineage: Bacteria > Patescibacteriota > Saccharimonadia > Saccharimonadales > Saccharimonadaceae > UBA1020. The sequence goes on along the minus strand of JAAXIO010000051.1, from coordinate 18,212 downwards.
CATCTTCAACTAATTTCGCAGCAACTTTTGCAAACTGATAGTAGCTATCAGGGTTTTCAGCAGCAGGTGCGCTAATAATTAATGGCGTCCGAGCTTCGTCAATCAGAATTGAGTCAACCTCGTCAACAATCGCAAAGTTGAGCTCACGCTGGCGAAGCAGCTCAACATCATCAACCATGTTATCTCGCAGATAATCAAACCCGAACTCATTATTAGTTCCGTAGGTTACATCTGCTGCGTACGCCTCTTTACGCGTTGCCGGACGAAGTTTTCGCATCTGTGGATCATCATGAGCCTCATTGTCGTGCTTTGGATCAAAGATGAAACTGGCGTCGTTAATAATGACGCCGGTAGAAAGACCCAAGAAATGGTACAGTTCACCCATCCAGCTGGCGTCACGTTGTGCCAGATAGTCATTTACCGTTACTACGTGCACACCCTTACCTTCAAGAGCGTTCAAATAGGTCGGCAAGGTTGCCACCAGCGTCTTACCTTCACCAGTCTTCATTTCAGCCACGTTCCCGTCGTGGAGCGCCATACCACCGATGAGCTGCACGTCGAAATGACGCATCTTTAATACACGGTCACTTGCTTCACGCACCAATGCAAATGCATCAGGAAGTATGTCATCAAGCGTGACTCCCTTTTTAGCAAGACGCTTTTTGAGTACATCAGTTTGCTTTGGTAATTCAGCTTTTTTAAACTTTTTATACGTGCCCTCGAGTGCGTTAACCGCAGCTACTTTCTTTTGATACCCCTTTAGAATGCGCTTTTGCGGATCACCGAACACCGTTGTCAATACAGCTTGCCTGGTAATTTTTGGCATTATTCCCTCATCTCTTCCTGCCGTTATCGGTTCAAAACTACCTGCTATTATACCCTGAAACTACCGTTCAGAAAACCCGTTAACGGTGTAATTTACGCTCCGAAAGATGAGTAGGTACAACGCGATCTTACTGTTCGCGCGCGTAGCTTCGTTTAAAGTGCGACAAGATTGCCCGCGTGCGACCAGTTTGCACTAAGTGCTTATCTTTATATTTCTTAAGTTGTTGAGCAATTTTAGCTTCAACAATATCTACCGCAGCCATCATATTAACCGTAGAGTCTTTTGCAGTAAGCTGCTTTTCGGGTACATGCAAGATTACTTCTGCTTCGTATTTGTTGCCATGATCACGATTGACTTCCTTCAGCTTCACTTCTGCAGTGACACTTTTACGCGCATGCCGCGGCAAGAACCGATCAAGACTGCCAATCTTACGTGTCACGTAGCGCTTAGTGCGTTCGTCAACGTCGTATTTAACCCCAGTTATTACGATTGATTGAATCATAGGTACCCTCCTTTTTTAGGACGATTAGTACCTACTATTATAGCACTTCCCGATTGTTCAAATAAGGCATTAGTACTTTTGGTACGCGTAGCTTACCGTCCGTAGTTTGATAATGCTCTAATATCGTTACCAGTGAGCGGGCCAGGCTAACTGCCGTGCCATTAAGTGTATGAAGCACTTCGATGCTTCCGTCCTTACGGCGAACTCGAATATTTAAATTGCGAGCCTGGAAGTCGGTACAGTTTGAACAACTGGTGAGTTCACGGTATTTTGCGTCAACAGGTGACCAGTATTCAATGTCATACTTTTTGGCTGCCGGCGCACCAAGGTCACCTGCTGCAATATTAATAACATGGTATGGAATGCCTAACGACTGCCACAGTTCCTCTTCGATTGCCAGTATAGTATCGTGCATTTCTTTTGATTTTTCCGGCAAGGTAAACGCGTACATTTCAAGTTTATTGAACTGGTGTACGCGGAATAATCCCCGCGCATGCTTACCATAAGTACCCGCCTCTTTACGGTAGCTCGGGCTATAGCCGACATACAGTTTTGGTAATTCGTCCTCATCAATAATTTCATCCGCGTGATAGCCGGTAAGCGGCGCCTCGGCCGTACCAATCAGGCTGAGGTCTTGCCCTTCAATGAAGTATTGGTCTTCCTGATCGTTTGACCGCGGTGCAAATCCCGCACCTTCAGCAGTACGGCTATTTACTAGATGTGGCACAGTCATATAGGTGAACCCTTTTTTGAGTACAAAATCGAGTGCGTATTGATAAATGGCATTTTCTAAAAGCGCTAAATCTCCTTTTAGAAAATAGAACTTTGCTCCAGCTACCTTAGCACCCCGTTCAAAATCAAGCCAGCCGCGTTCGGTTGCAAAATCTAAATGATCTTTTGCTCCCGTTGTACGCTCTCCAACTTGCTTTACTTCCACGCTGTCTTCTTCACCACCTAGTGGGACGTCTTCGAAAATGATGTTTGGAACTTGATTGAGCAGGTTCATAAACTCAGTATCTGCGGTGTGCAAATAACTTTCGCGCTCAGCTAACTCAAGTTTTATTTGCTTGCCCTCGTCTATCACAGACTGCTCAGGCTTGCCGCCCTTCATGCGAGCGGCGTTTGCATTTCGCTTCTCGCGAAGGGTATCAACTTGCTGCTGTAATCCACGACGATCATCATCAAGCTGCAGCAAGGCTGCTATCGAAATATCGTAGCCTTTATCATTTGCTGCTTTCTGTACGACATCTGCGTTGTCGCGAATAAATCGAATATCTAACATACTGTCAGTATACCACTAACAGAGACAAATCATCATACGCCTACCTGCGAATGACGTACACTGTCTCTTGCTTCTGCCACCATCATACCCAAAGTCTCTCCTTGAACGGGAGCAAAATCTGCCGGCACTTTAAAGTAAGTTAATAGGTCACCATCAGATACGTAACAACTCTGATCACCAGATAACACTGCTAGTTCATTTGATAGTTGGTAGCCATACTGGCTGCTTCCAACTAATTCCGCTGCGATAAGCGCAGCATGTTGATAGGCATTGTTCGTGTCAAAAAGCACCATCGAATGACAGTCATTGTCTTTTTGGTGCCACAAGACCCCGTACAGGCAATCGCTACTGCGATAAAACGGAATTTCAAAAAAGTAATCGAGCTGGCGACGCGCCTCTTTTGCTTTATAGAATCGAGTTGCTTTTTGTTCTACCGTTATGGCGTCAAAGTCTACTGGCCATTCAACCCCCGAATCGGGCAGCTCCAGCAAAGAAAACCGTTTCTTCATTGGAGACAATCCGCTGCTACCAGTATCGGGCGTATGCATTGGTAGCTTTTATACTACCGACACAACCATTAGTCAACTACTCAGTTCGTAGAGCTTCAATTGGATCAAGCTTAGACGCTTTACGACTCGGGAAGATGCCAGCAAGTACAGCTACCACCATTAAGCCGATGATAACAGAGGCGGCCTGCCATACATGGAATTCAAGTAATCGTGTTTTACCTAAGTCTAACGCATCTGTAATGTAAGGATTTGCTACCATACCCAGTACAACTGCAAACCCAGCCCCTATAGCACCACCCAAAAAACCGATCCAGGCAGCTTCATACCGAAATAGCCGTCCAATATCACGGTTTCGCATCCCCAGTGCTTTCATGAGTCCAATTTGGCTTGTCCTTTCAAGCACCGAAATATACTGCGTGTTAATGATGCCGAATATAGACGTTAAAATAGCAAGCGCCCCAAACCCGAGTAGAATACCCTGCAGTACATTTACGAATGTAAATATTGTGCTCATTAGATCCTCGGCTGTATCGGCCATATATCCTTGGTCTTTTAATGTGGACTGTACAGTACTCACTGCATCCTCGCTCGAAGTAATAACTGTTGCGCCCATGTACGCCTTTTCTAGTGGGGTTCCTTGCTCGCTATACTCATACACTGTTTTCGATGCAGTGCCATTTATCGTTAAATCACTTGAGCCACTAACCGCAAGATCCGACTTTTTACTCACAGCCGCTACGGTAAAGTTGAACAACTTCTCTACGCCTAGCGGATTATCTACCGCTACCGCAATTGATTTTCCAATCGCCGATGATGCATCCGTAAACCCAAGGGGTTTTAGGTAGTCTTCGCTCACAATAATTTCGTTATTAGCGAGGTCGTCACCCGTACCAGCTGCATACTCAAGGGTAATCGACTCGTCATACGTATTGAGCCCTGCTTGATATTTCTTTTGACCTTCGGCGGTTACATATTTAGCGTTTAAGTTATATATTGGGTCAACGCGTTCAACATTTTCTATATTACTAATCGCTGCTATGTCAGATTCTTTCATGAGGGTTAGCTGAAACCCTCCCCCGTAGCTTACGCTCGGAGCATCGCTATACTCCTGCACACCACCAGCGCCAGGCGCACCTGGAATGGAGCTGTCCTGTTTTGGCTGTACATATACCGCTCGAGGATTCGTATTTGCACTCACTAGTTCTTCCACAAAACTACGCCCACCCGAGCCAGCCGCCAAACTTAACGTGATAGTAAATGCGCCGACGCCGATAGCAAGACTAGTTAGTAACGTCCGTATCTTGGCTTCGCGTAGATTCCGTCCAGCGCGCTTCACAGTATCTACAAATTTCATGCCGGCTCCCCTTCTTTAGCTTTATTTGAAGTGTCGCCTAGTTCTTTGGCGTAGTCGATTGACTGAATTGTTCCATCTTTAATACGAATTTGCACGTCACACTTTGCTGCTAGCTCGTCATCGTGCGTCACAATCACCAATGTCACGCCACGTTCTTTATTTAAACCAAACAAAAGGTCTTCAATCTTAGCACCTGTCTGGCTATCTAGGTTACCCGTTGGCTCATCCGCAAAAATAATACTAGGGTTGTTCACGATTGCTCGAGCAATTACCAACCGTTGGCGTTGACCACCGGAGAGGTTACGTGCTTTGTTTTTAGCCTTGTCGCTCAGCTCCACCGATTCAAGCGCCTTCTGAATGCGTTCCTTACGTTGAGATCGTGGCACATGCGCGATTTCTAGCGGTAAGCTCACATTGTCTGCCACCGTCTCATTGCCTTCTAGAAAGAAACTCTGAAAAATAAACCCAATTTTTTCTGCACGAAAAGTGTCAATTTGCTTTTGTTTTAATTCGAAAATATTCTGACCGTCAATCAGCACCGAACCAGATTTTGGGTGATCGAGTCCGCTCATAATGTGCATTAGCGTACTTTTACCGCTTCCGCTCTTGCCAATCACTGCAACACTTCGCCCTTTATCGATGGCTAACGAAACGTCATCGAGCGCAATAAACTCATGCTGCTTTTTTCCGTATGCTTTCGTAACATTTTTTACCTCAATCATCCTTCAACCACCTCTACCCCTCTCCAAAACGCAACATAATCTTTAAAGTCGCTCTTCACGAGCTTCGTCGACCCCTCTTTAGGCTCAGGGTAATACCACGCGGCACCTTCGTTTTTCTCACCATCTACAACTATGTCGTAGTAGTGTGCCGTACCTTTCCATATACATTCAGTTTTTAGGCTACTGTCAGAGAAATATTTCTCATGTAGTGAGTCTGGTGGAAAGTACCAGTTTCCTTCAATTTTGATTAACTCGTCGTCGGTTGCCTCAGCCACTACCGTATTATTCCAGACCGCTTTCATAACTAATTAAGCCTCGTCTTTCGCGGAAATTGGATGTGGGCCATGACCCCCCGCATTGATATCACTTAGCGTGAAGCCGTAGTCTTCGAGTGCCTGGACTGCTAAGTCTTTATCACCATGTTTATACTCGTGCGACGCCGCATCAAGAAACTCCCCAACTGTCGTAAAAAGCTGTCCATCAAGTTCGTATGCTTCTCCCATATTCCCTCCTTCTTCTCTTTCCAGTATACAGTGTGTTCCTGCGCAGCGTAACTACCATCCGCCGCCGCCACCGCCGCCGCCACCGCCGCCAGAACTACCTCCTCCTGATGAGCCACCCGGGGAAGCGTCAGAGGGTGCTGCGTATGCCACCCTTGAGGGATAGATCGCTACAGCGCCCGCAAACCCAGCAGAGCTTACTCCAGACGTGCCTACATACCAATCTGGGCTCGATTGGGTCGCCTCATACAAATCTCCTATACGCTTCGACCATTCTTTTTCCTGATGAAAAAGTACGGCATACGGCAACATGCGCTCATACAGCTTTAACAGCTGGCCCGGCTGATTCGTATCAACACCACCTACTTTTTGCGCCCCTTCTGGGCTCTGCAGGAGCTGCAGCCTCTCAGACTCAGCAACATGAATATACATCTTCATCCCTTGCCCGTACCGGTACAACGCAAGCCCCTTGTCGGTCAGTGGACGTAGTGTTGCTCCTAGAGAAAAAGCTACGAGCGATATAATAATCATGATTGGGTTGAAAAACAACATACCCGCACCCAATAGCCACCAGCCAGTTGTCTTAAACCAGCTAGATTGCTCATTATTTTTTGCACGAAGCCCATACTGACCACGCTCTAAATCCTGCAACTTCTTGGAGTTATCAAGCATGCTGCGCCTAACTGTAGGATTGTTTTTTAAAGATGACAGCAAAAGTTGACGCCCAATCGTTGATATATGTCCTTGGTATAAGTCGCTAAGTAGCTCCTTCTCTTCGGGCCGAAGGTCGGCCGTAGATTTAGCTATTTCCATTGTATAGTCGGCTGGTATGAACATAGCTTTTTTTCGCGTCTCGTAAATCTTTACATAGCCCCGCACTGCAAAATCAAGTAACTGGGCAGCAAAAGCTGTCTGCCCAGCCCCAACAATACTGGCTACAACAGCCAGGCTCGCATCCTTCGGAGGTAGATATTCAGGAACAATCGCACCCACTTCAGACGTCCTACGCGACCATCTGTGCCATCGTACGGTCAGCCAGACTCCTATTGCTATGCTCGCTGGCGCAAGAATAAGATTAATTATTGTCCACGCACCAATAATGTAATCTATAAATGGTTTTTTATATTGTTCAAAGGTGCCTGGATTAAAGCCTATTGCAACAGTAATATTCTCGCCAGGCTCAAGGTTGGCCGTTTCAGCAGTAAACGTATTTCCAGCTTGTGAAAGCACACATGTTCCACTTTGCCCTGCCATCCCCTCATAACATGCCGCGTTGCCATTTAACTTCGATGATAGCCTATTATCTACAGCCAGCGATACACGCAGGCGATCAATTGGTACACGCCACTCGGTTCCATTTGTATCCCAGTAAAATTCATCACTTCGAGTGTTACTAAACGAACGCGTCACATCTCGCTGAGTATAGGTAATAACATACGTTTGCTCGCCACGAACATACCTGTCCGCGTCACCGATCCGAACGACATAATTATCATTGCTCGTGTAAGTAGTGTAGTTCCATGCTGAGCCATCATTTTTTTCAACCGATTCTATATTCAAATCTACTGGGTGTCGGTTGTAGGTAATCGGCAAAGCGCGCTCTATACCGTGGTTCTGGTTGTAATCAGGGAACCTAGCTGTAATTCGCTCAATAGTCTTAAGTGTTGATCTTCCCTCATCATCTAAGCCGAGTTCATATCGTATTTCATAATCTTCAATATGGAAGTTATTAACATTTGCTTGTGCCGCATTGCCATGAGTAATAGCCAGCATACAAGCAAATATTGCCGCGACAATCCCCACCACTCCTCGTTTCATGGCTTTATTGTAGCAGTAAGCAGTAGTAGGATACTAGAGCTGAACGTCTGGATAGAGTGCCTTAGTGGTTTCGTCAATATCATGACGAAGTTGCGGGAACGGTACACCCTCACGAGCCGTTACGCCTTCGAAGAACCAGAAATTACGTTCACTGTTGCCCCAGCCACATGCCGGCGGCATACCGTATTCAAGCATTTCAACAAAATCAATATCCAGCATCATTGCTTCATCATCACCGCTGTTGCGCAAATTTTGTTGTTCCACAAAACGGTTCAGCTGATCAATCGGGTCATTCAATTCAGAAAATCCGTTCCCAAGTTCACTGCCAGCAATCACCGGATGGAATCGCTCAGTCACGCGTGGGTCAGTTGGGTGTGTCTTGGCAAGTGGACTAATCTCAACTGGTTCATGAATCATCCATACTGGTCCAGCAGTCGTTTTACGAATAAGCTTCCATACATTGTCGAGTGCACGGTTCACATTTACCTCACCGTCAAGCTCAACACCCTCACGCTTCAAAATATCTTTTAGCTGAGCAAGGTCGGGATTGAACACATCTACGTCGTACTTTTCTTTCATAATCTCAGCGTATTCAACGCGTGGCCAATCACCAGATAAATCAATCTCAAATCCGTTCACATTCTTGAATTTTAACGTACCCCACGTTTTTTCTGCCACGTATTTCATCATACGTTCATACAGCTTCATGCCATCTTCATAATCCTGAAAAGCAGCATAGCTTTCCATCGCAATGTGCTCAGGAAGATGCTCGTCGCTATAGTTTTCGTTTCTGAAGCGTGGACCAATATCAAATACTTTTTCAAATCCTGCACCAATCAACCGCTTCAGCGGAAGTTCGTGACTGATTCTCAAATAGAACTGTTGATCATCGAGTGCATCCATGTGCGTTACAAATGGGTTCGCATCCGCACCTCCGGTTGTATGTTCAAGCACGGGTACATTTACCTCAACAAACCCCTCTTGCAGTAAAAACTCGCGGGTTGCTTGCCAAAATGTTGACCTACGAATAAAACGTTCACGCACCTCGGGGTTAACGTTCATATCAACATATCGACGGCGGAACCGCTCTTCTTTGTTTGAGAGTTCAGTAGGCATTGGCCGAAGTGCTTTTGTTAAAAGCCGTAATGTAACAGTACCTACAGATATTTCGCCGGTTTTTGTTTTCATCACTTCACCAGATGCCTCAATAAAGTCACCTGTATCAAGCAGGTTAATATCTTTTATTCCCACAAACCCTTCATCAGGGCTTGTTGCAGCTAATGTTTTATCTTGCAAAAACAACTGCACGCTACCAGATTGGTCGGTAACGACAATAAAGGCTAATTTTCCAAACTTACGAATACTTGATATGCGGCCGGCTACCGTAACATTTTTTGATTCAAGTTCATCAAACTGATCAATAATATCAGCTACCTTATGGGATCGGTGAGACGTTGCCGGGTACGGATTAAACCCAAGCTCTTTTAGCTCTGCTAATTTACGGAGTCGTTCATTGCGATAATCGTGTAGTGTGGCCATCGCTCACTAGTATAACGCACCTCTGTTAAAAGTGCGAACAAATAACGCTTGCTTTTTCAGTGTTTCGGGAGTTTAATATAAATAAGTTCATAATAAATACAAAAAGGTCACCAATATGAAACACGAGTACGCACAAAGGTCACACGATTCACTTAATCGGACCAGGCAGAAAAAACGTTTCATAGATTACTTAATTCACTTGGCAGCTACTGAACCTGCCATTGACGTTTCTGAGCAAGCTGCCGAAATCGTCGAAGAGATCAAGACTATACGTCAGCCAGTGCGTCAGCTACGCCAGCTAGAGGAGTTAGCCGCTCTCTCCGTCCATAACCCAGATGAGTTATCACTCTACCCATTCATGGATGATACAGCCGAGTATATTCTGAGTGAGATTCAGGATGCAACACCAGAACAGATTCAAAGCCTTCAGGGAATTTCTAGTGCCTGGGACGCTATTAAGGTCTGGAACGTTTCACGCAGCCCCAATACAGAAAAGCTCTGCGTACAAGTATTAGACAATTTTAGGGGTGAGGCGCAACCCCGATTAGTCGAGGCATATGTGTACGCCCGTGATAATGGTAAAGATTTTAATCAGGCGCTCGACACTGTCAACGAACTTGCCAATACGGCTGCCTAGCTGACTTTTACGACCGTGTACTCGATGGCACCTTTAGGCGTTGAAACAGTCGCAGATTCACCTTCTTTTTTACCCATAAGTGCAACGCCAATTGGCGACTCATTGCTAATCTTGCCTTCTATTGGGTTCGCTTCAACCGGGCCAACTACATGGTAGTTCACTGTCTTGTCGCCGTTTTTTAGCTCTACTTTACTACCAATACCTACAGTCGACTTACGGCTAGAAGTAATAAGTTCAGCGTTCATCAAGATATCCTCGATTTCAGCAATTCGGCTCTCTACAAGCCCCTGGTCTTCACGTGCAGCGTCGTATTCAGCATTTTCACTTAAGTCACCGTAATCACGAGCTTCGGCAATCTTGTCAGCAATTTCACCACGACGAGATTTTAGACGCTCAAGCTCTGCTTCAAGCTCTTTCTTACCATCGGTTGTAATTTGATACATTTTTTTCATAGTATTTCTCCTTTTAGGAATGATTATTCGGAATAATTTTTATAAAATGGCGCCCCACACAGCAGGCACCACATTCGTTCGTTTCTCTACAAATAAGTCGGCACACCTCTGTAACGGCGCTCGTCTTAATCACTCAATTATACCAGCGGCTTATTACACCGTCAATTAAAGCACGCTAGTTAAATTGTGCAACAATACTCTCGGGTGCACACGTTGTAACTTCACCAGTCTGGCGGTTCACTACTTCGTACGCGCCGGCTTCCACGGTCCGATCACTCACTGTTAATCGATACGGTATGCCCATCAATTCAGCGTCAGCAAACTTGGCACCAGGCCGCTCATCTCTATCATCATACAACACCTCAATTCCGGCTGCCGTAAGCTCACTGTAGGCTTTTTCTGCCGCTTTGGTGCCATTGTCACCAATCGACACAAGATATACAGCAAATGGCGCAATTGCCTTCGGCCACACCAACCCCTTATCGTCGCTCATTTTCTCAGCAATAACTCCCATAGCCCGTGTAATGCCTATGCCATAGCTACCGATATACAGTGAATGCTGCTGCCCATCTTCACCGGTGTAGTACAGTCCCATTTCATCGGTCTTTTGTGAACCGAAGTTAAAAATATTCCCTACTTCTGCCGTTTTTACTTGCTCAAGCTCCTCGCGAGCAATGCCGAGTTCTTTCACCGCATCATCAATCACTTCTTCGTTTACAGCAATGTTCTTTTCGCGGTGCAGGTAAATCACGTCCTCGCCCGCCTCGCAAATTGTCTGGAACTCATGACTAAATTTAGTAAACGCACCACCACTCGCAAATGTCACGTACGTGTCATCGCCAATTCCTAATCGTTCATATACCCGATTGTACGCAGCTATCGTTGCATCGTAGTACGAGGCTAAGTCTTCAGCACTTGCATGAAACGAATACATGTCTTTCATAACAAATTCGCGACCGCGCATAATACCACTCTTGGCACGAACTTCATTACGCATCTTCGTTTGGAATTGGTACAAGCTACTCGGAAGGTCTTTGTATGACTTCACATACTGCTTCATCATTTCAACAATTGGCTCTTCATGACTCCATCCAAGGCCAACTTCAGAATCGTCTTTGAGCTTTGTTTTAAACCAAATATCCACCGTTTCGTCGTCCCAGCGACCAGTCTTTTCCCAAATCTCTTTACGTTGCAGCGACGTCATGATTAGCTCGTTACTATTAATCGCGTTCATTTCTTCACGAACAATTTGTTTAATTTTTTCAATCACTCTGATGCCGAGTGGCAGATACGCATACGCACCAGCCATTTCTTTGTAAACAAACCCCGCACGTATAAGTAACTGTGCATTCTTGGCTACTTCGTCGGCCGGAGCGTTACGCAGTGTTTTTGTGAATAATGTTGAAACTCGCATATCTTTACTATCCTACCGTAGTTTTCATTAGCCAGCAACGTAAATAAACAAGAAGTAATAGGCGATACCATTCTTGATTGCATGGAGTATCACCCCAGCCCATATACTGCCAGTGATTAAGCGTAGTACACCAGCCGCGATACCTAACGCAAATGTATCGGCCGCAGCTCCCCATTGAAATACTACCGCACCTTCTTCGCTAAATCCTATCAGGTGCATCAAGCCAAAAACTATCGCCACCAATAGTACCGCAGCAACGCTTCCAGCATACTTAGCTACCTTGCCCTGGAAGAATCCTCTAAATAAAAATTCTTCTGCAATTGGTGCCAGTACCACCAGTGTGAAGAACGCCACAATATACTCAATGCGCAAGTATAAATTGGTAAAGCTCTGCTGCTGACCAACGTCGGGGTCAATTAGCTTTAGTAGGTCGGTGCCTATCCAAATAACAACACTTGCTAACACAAAGTACGGCAATACCGACAAAGCCCCTAGCCCAATATCCGACCAGGATGGAAGCCGCTCAATGCCCCACTGCTTTTTGTCGATAGACCTACGCCTCGAAACCATGAGTGAACCGCCTACTGCAATCAATATTCCCAGTGAGTACCCGAATACCGCAGCAACCGTTGTTAGTACAGCAATATTAGCTTGAATTCCTGAGCTCAAAACAAGCAGCTGCCCCAAAATTTGGCCAACCACTAGGCTTACCACCACCCAAAGGGTGAGCCCGAGTGAACATCCCGTTCTAGCCAATAAGCTTGCCAACATCGGCAATCGTCACCAATACTATTAGCCCCATCAGTGCCACAAAGCCAACTGTTTGGATTTTTTCTTCACGCTCTTTTGTAAGTGGTTTTTTTAGCAGCTTAAACGCAGTCATAGTAAACCATCGGCCGCCATCGAGCGCTGGAATCGGTAGTACGTTCATGACTGCTAAACTGAGTGAAATGATTGCCGTGAGTAACAGTAACGGCTTTATACCGGCCTGTTGCATCTGCGGGAAAATCACCCCAAGAATACCCACTGGTCCTGACACACTATTCGAGGCATACGCCAGCGCTTCATCACCAGACTCACGCGCAGCTTTATCAGCCGTAAATCTGCTGCCTATGCCTTCGCCCAGGCTTGCAACAACCTTACCAAGTGCTGCAAATGTTTCACCTGTAAGCTGTACCGTAGTAACAGCACCAACTATTGGAGCCGACCAAGTAGCACGAATTTCGCTCAGTTGCTGATTTGTCCCGACGCCTAAGTAGCCTTTTTTATCTGAGTTCTCGTCTCGCAGCGTTACTGCTGTAGAGTTTTCTTGGCCATTTCGTGAATACGTAATAGTAATTGTTTCGCCCTTATTACGCTCAGTGGCGCTAGAAAGCTCTTCGGGTGATTGTATATCTGTGTTGTTAAGTAGTAGTACTTCGTCACCAGATTGAAGCCCTGCCTTCTGGGCTGGCGAATCAGACTCAACAGCTACGATTGTTAATGGCTTTGTCACCAGTTGAGTGTCACCCGAAACGCTGAATTGATTTGGAAGAATTTTTGGCAAACCTACAAGCGCTAATACCGTAAACAGTACGATTGCCGCTATCCAGTTCATCACCACACCAGCTAAGAGGATCTTCGTTTTTTGCCAATAGGTTGCTGCGCCGTAGTCACCTGGCTTTTCAGCTGCATCGTGTTCACCTTGCAACTTCACGAATCCTCCGAGTGGGAGCCAATTCACACTGTATAGAACGTTCTTACCGAGCACGCTCTGCTTTATTTTTTTACCCCATGCCCGCGGCGGAAACCCAATACCAAATTCCTCTACAACAACACCATTTCGTCGCGCGGCAATACCGTGCCCTAGCTCGTGAATCACCACCAGCAACACTAAAATAATGAGCCCAGTTAATATACCAATTAGTAACATTTATCCTCCAAATCGCCGGCCGCGTTGTTTATATTCTTCAAGTATATCGACTACGTCTTCCTTTGTCATGTCTGGCCAGTTTTTGTCTATAAATAGCAGTTCACTGTATGCAGCACGCCAAAGCATGAAGTTACTGAGTCGCTTTTCGCCACTGGTTCGCACAATTAAGTCGCATGGTGGAATATCACTATCGTATAGATTGTCGGTAATCATATCCACTGTCACATCTTCGGCTACAGCGCCTTGGTTGATAATCTGGCGCACCGCTTCAACAACCTCGGTTTGACCGCCGTAGTTAAAACATAGGGCCAATGTGCCACCATCGTTGTTTTCTGTAGCCAGCTCTGCATCGGCAATCGCTTTGAGAATTTTGCTACTTACACCCTCTTTTGATCCAAGCACTCGTAAGCGTACATTTTTTTCTTGCAGTATGTGTAAATCAGCGGTAAAAATCTTCAATATGAGCCCCATCAAGCGCCCCACCTCATCTTCACTGCGCTTCCAGTTTTCAGTACTGAATACGTAAGCGCTTACATACTGCACGCCTTGTTCGAGCGTTTCTAGCAATACGTCTTGCAGTGCATTATACCCAGCCATGTGGCCCTCATACGCTGGGAGACCATGCTGTTTCGCCCAGCGTCGGTTGCCGTCAACAATAAAACCAATGTGGCGTGGAATATCGCTCACAAGTAGTTACACCGTCATCACTTCGGCTTCTTTCGCCTTTGTACGCACGTCGATTTTAGCCTGATAGTCTGCCATCAGCTTATCGAATTCTTTTTCAACTGCCTTGACATCATCTTCCGATAACTCTTTGGCATCTTTTTTACGTTTAGCATCCTTTAGCCCATCTTGTCGAATTTGGCGCAAAACAATTCTGCACTGCTCTACTTTGTCGCCTAGTTGTTTCACCAATTCGCGGCGTCGCTCTTCTGTTAGTGCAGGAATAGGTACTCTAATTACGCGCCCGTCATCGCTTGGGTTCAAGCCAAGGCTTTGATCATCACGAATTGCAGCAGTAATCGCTGATATATTACTCGGATCAAATGGTGTAACAAGCAGCTGCTGCGCTTCAGGTGCAGTGATATTCGACACCTGGTTAAGCGGCATTTTACTTCCATACACCTCTACCATCACGCCACCAAGCATATCTGGGTGTGCGCGACCAGTTCGCACCTTTTTTAAATCATCTCCAAAATGTTCCAATGCCTGGTCCATTTTTTGTTCGTATTGCTTTGTATCAAACATGAATTCTCTCTTTCTCTACTATTTATTTTATACTAATACCATGTCTATACGCAGTATTTCCCTGCAAAATGTTCGATCACACGAACTCACCACATATAACTTTGCCGATACAATCACGGTTATTTTAGGACCAAACGGCACTGGTAAGACTACAATTCTTGAGGCTGTTTACCTCTTGCTGCGCGGCACCAGTTTTCGGGGCCGCGACCGCGATATGATTGCTCATACGCAAACTCGATCGCTCATGAAACTCTCTATTGGCGATGTAGAACGACGCGGCGAACTTCGCCTGCAAGATAGCAGGGTTATTAAAGAATTCCTCATAGATGACAAAAAGTCCGCTCGTGTTCCGGCACCAAAACGATACCCGATTGTGCTATTCGAACCAGATGAGCTGCGCCTACTTACCTCAACCCCGCAGCGACGGCGGGACTTTATAGATGGCATAATCGCCCGCTTGTCACCTACCTACTCTGCTGTGCTTAGCCGTTACCAACGTGCCCTTACGCAGCGTAACGAGTTATTAAAACAATATGAACATATGACTCAAACTGACTGGGAGGCACATCTGTTTGTTTGGGACGTGAAGTTAAGCGAGCTTGGCGCTAGCATCGTAAAAGCGAGATTAAACTTCTTAGAACACAGTAATCAGCATTTATCGCGTATTTATTCTGATATGGCAAGTTCTCAGCACCTCGTTATTGCCAAATACGTAGGTCAACTTACAGTAGTCACAGACAACTTACAGCAATTATTGCTTGACCGCTTACAAGCGCAGCGCTCTAACGACGCGCTTCGTGGCTACACAAGCATTGGCCCTCACCGCGATGACATTACGGTTTTTCTTAATGGCCATCCCGCCAGCGAGGCAGCTTCACGCGGCGAATTACGTACCATTATGCTTGCGTTTAAATTACTCGAGGTAGAGCTTCAGGCACACCACACTGGGTTAAAGCCGCTTATCTTGCTCGATGACGTATTCTCCGAACTTGATACCACGCGCGAACAACACTTAATGCGTTCACTTAATGGTTACCAAACGCTCATTACGGCAACTGATTTACGCAAAGACTTAACTCACGGTGCGACAATAATTAACCTAGCTTAGTTCGTCCAGCTCGCCCAGGTTGTAGATTGAAGCCCATTTTGACTAGGGTTGGTGCTCGATAATCCTACTTGACTACACACACCCCACCCGTACGTGCCAGAGGTAGACTGTACTACACCGCTTTGCGCTTTATAATACGCACCAGACTTAGAGTTAGCTAATAATATGTAGTCGTCAGTAGATGAATTGTAGCAATATCGTACATTATAATTTTGCGCATCAAGTCCGTACGACCCCTTGGAGAACTTAAACCCCATAGCACTCGTAAGTACTCCAGGGTATCTACCTAAGTCAGCTTTTTGAGTTTCCATTTGCTTAGCAAACGTACCAAGATCGGCCTGCACGGCAGAATCGTTAGCCCTACTTTGGATGCCGGTATAGGCCACTATGCTAATAGACGCAAGAATCGCAATCACAACAATTACAATTAGTAGCTCAACAATGGTGAATCCATTTTTGATACTCATAGTGCTTACGATTTTAACATAAAAATAACCCGGCTATAAGCCGGGTTATTTATTGAACAGATTTTTTACTCTGTTACGCCAAGCTCAATCCGCTTGAACTGAGAAACACGAATGTTTTCACCGCGGCGAGCAACTTCTTCTTTAATGAACTCACCCACAGTTTTACTATCATCTAAAATGTAGCTTTGTTCAGCTAATACTTGCTCAGCAAAGTGCTTTTTCAGCTGACCCTCTACGATTTTCTCAGCCATTTCAGCAGGCTTGCCACTTAGGCTATCGCTAGCAAGTAGCTCTTGCTTCTTAGCTTCAAGTGCTTCAGCTGGCACATCTTCCATAGTTGGATACTTTGGGCTCATGGCTGCAATTTGCATAGCAATTTGGTGTGCAAATTCTTTGAATTCAGGTAGGCGCGCCACAAAGTCTGTTTCACAGTTTACCTCTACTACAACACCGATGCGGTTTGAGTGCACGTAACTTTCAATTAGGCCTTCGCGAGTTTCACGGTCGCCCTTTTTCTCAGCCTTAGTTAGGCCCTTCTTGCGAAGCGCTTCAAGCGCCTTATCAAAATCACCTTCAGCCTCTACCAACGCCTTTTTCGCGTCAGTTAGGCCAAGCCCGGTTAATTCTTTTAGCTTCTTGATGTCATCAATGCTAATTGCCATAAATTATTTTGCCTCCCCTTCTTTTACTGCTGCAACAATGTAGTCGAGTAGTAGCTGAGTACCCTTAATCGCATCGTCGTTACCTGGAATCACGTAATCAACAGCAGTTGGGTCTGCGTTTGTGTCAACAACACCAACAACCGGTACATTTAGGTTACGCGCTTCGCGAATTGCACCAGCGTCAGCAATTGTATCAACTACAACCACTGCACCAGGCGCGCCACTTAAGTCTTTAATGCCACCGTACTTGGTGTTAAGAACGTCAATTTCTTCTTGGAATCGTTGTACCTCAAGCTTATTGTAACGCTTTTCTAGGTCACCACTTGCCATGCGACGCTCAAGATCATGCAACTTCTTGATTTGGCTCGTCATAGTAGCAGTGTTAGTCAGCATACCGCCAATCCAACGCTCTGTAACAAATGGCTGGTTAGCAGATTCAGCAGCAGCCTTTACAATGTCCTTGTGCTGCTTTTTTGTGCCAACAAACAGTACCTTTTTACCACTTGCAATTGTTTTTGTAATAAACGGCAGTGCAGCCTCTAGGCCCTCTGCTGTTTTTACGAGGTCAATAATGTGCGTTTCTTGACGCTTTGAGTGAATGTACGGCGCCATTTTAGGGTGCCAACGGCTCGTTTTGTGCCCAAAATGAACACCAGCTTCGAGCAAAGCTTTCATATCAACAGCAACTGCCATGATATCCTTCTCCCTTCCTACTCACCATTTCTCGATTGTTTCGAAGGATACGAGTGAGTAGTGCTTCGTTAAATTAATTACCAGCTGATTATACCAGTTAATGCTAGCTTTGGCAACGCCAACAACTACACTATGTACCCAACATATAATTTATTTGCCCGCTCCAATGTGAGGTACATGGACACCCCTTGGATTCAATGTAGGTTCCTATCGAGTAGTCCTGATCAGAATCTGTTGATCCATGGCTCATAGGCCCTGTAGCTTCGTAACCCCATGCATAGTAATATACGTTTACCGGCCCCACGTTGATAGGGTCATTTGGTAACTTCGAAATATATTTCGGCACCAGCTTACTGGCGACATCAGACCACGCGCACCCACCACGTGAACCTGTAGATGTGCCACATTTTGGATACGCACCGTTATCTGCGTAATACATAGTGAGTGCTTTTTGCATAAGCGAAAAGTCACTAAACCGCTGCGAGTCACGAGCTCGCTGCTGTATCCCGTTGTACGCTACAACGGATATTGAGGCTAATATCGCGATAACCACAATTACGATAAGTA
>JAAXIO010000013.1 GCA_012270305.1 Candidatus Saccharimonadota bacterium | reverse complement strand
CTGGCAGCCCATCCAATCCGATGTCTTTGAGGAACTGGTCGTCAAGTCGAAACATGAAATTTCCTTTCCTAACTATGCTTGTTGGTCCCATTATACTACGTTTAAAAATACCCCGCTAATCGAGCGCGGGGTATTTTGGTATTAGACGAATATTTACGCTGCTAGTGCCATGTCAAGCACCACACCGTTACGGCGTGCTGCCCTAGCAAGCTCTAGGATATCAGCATTCGATAGCCTTCCTGGCTGGCTCCAGCCATATCGGCCATCGTCCATAAGATACGTTTTCCCGTCCTCGGCAAACGCCTCACCAGCATCAGCCCAAATAGCTTCCCATTTTGCTTCAGGAATACCAAGTTCCTTTAGCGTTTGAAAGCCGCCCTCACCCGCTTCAATCCAGCGCGCATTGTCGCTTAACTCGTTAAAATCAATTGCACCAATGTTCGGATTGCGCGGCGCTACATCTTGATCATTTGGTATGCCGTCATTGTCATAATCGGTGTTGGGGTATATGTCGCCAGACGTAGCGTCATCCGCTCCGGGAGTAAGATCTTTAGCATTATCATCCCATAGGCCCTGGATTTTCTCGCCAATAATACCAGACTTACCGCTAATCTCAGTAACGGCAAAGCCCAAGCCAGCTCCAAGCGCCACAGATCCAGCACCAACAACTAACGCCTTACGACGTTCTTTTTGCTCATTCTTAACATCCTCTTCAAGATAATTGTTCACCGTTCCATGTGATTCATCAACATTCAAAACAACTGATGTGTCTGTTGAATGCTTAAAGGTATCAACATCCGCATCGGTAAATGCTGTATGCATCTTACTGCCACGCTTGCGGTCTTTTGCTGCATAGCCTTTAACAAACCGGCTTGCGCCTACTGCACCAGCGGCAACTATACCCGCACCTGCAGCACCTGCTAGTAGTCCGCCGCCCACTCCAGCAAGTACACCAAGCGTTACACCTTTGGCTACACGCTGTGCCACACTGCCTTTATTCATCCATTGCACAAAACGAGAAACTTTCGTACCTTGTAGGTTCTCGATGATTTCAGTACGCAGCTTTTCTTGCTCTTCGAACAAATACTCAATCACGACATCATTACGACCACGCTTATACAGCCTCTCGCCCTCAAGCATATCATCGCGTTCTTGTTCAGTTGGATTTGCATACAGTTCACGATCTTCATTCTGCAATACATTATTATCCAGCGCCCAGCGGCCACGCTCGCGTACGAGTTCTTCGTATTCTTTTTTAAGCTTCGCGCGGTCTGTATCTTTAATTGAAAATGCCCGGCCAAGTCGCTTTGATGATGCTTTTGCCCATTTACTTCGTGCTTCAGCCAACTTTTCGTTCAATTCATCAAACTCTTGATTCATAGCGAGTGCTTCGTCAAATTGGTCGCCATTGTCACTAGTAGGATCCTCACTACCATCAGAATCTTGAGCTTCAGAAGAACCATGCGCGTTCATTGACTCCATTAGCGCCTGCATTTCATCGCGTTTTGATATACCGTCGTCATTTCGTGCGTGCCATGAGCGATCGCTTATAAAACCAGCATCATCACGCCCTGGGGTTACGGACAAAAATAATCCTTTAATCTCAGCGTAGTGCGCAGACGACTCATCGATGCCTTTGCTCGCCAAAAAGTCAGTGATTGACTGATTGATTGAGTCGCTATAGCCGTAGTCAGAACCTTCAGACATATCACCATTCCATCCCGAACGCTCGCCAAGCTCATGCATAGACTTGAATTGTTGCGTCCTCCATTCATCGATCACTTGAATAGATAAAACCTGTGCTTCAGCAGGTGTAAATTCAGCTTCAGTGTTTGGTGCGTGGTTATGGTTTGTCATAATACATTAACAATAGCATAATTAATTAATAATGTCAATATTTCATACGAGCTTATTGACAAAAAATAAATAATATGATAATATGTTTTCGTATCGATTCATTTGGGATGTGATACGCACATTTACAGCGTTGTGCTCGAGAAACACTCGCACAACACTACCCCATCAGCTATACGTCAGATGCCCATACAGACATTGTGGACTATCGTATATAAGTAATTGTATATGACAGCCCACAATGTCACCTCGCGAGAGACATTGTGTGGGAGTAACCATAACTTCACACAAATTGAATATTGTCTACATCCTACACACATCACTTGAACGAGAGGCATCACCATGACCAGCAGCACCCCCACCCCGGCGGACATGTTCCGCCAGATGGCCGAGCAGGGCCAAACCGCCCTCGACGACCAGATGGCCGAGCAGGGCGGCCTCGCCTACCTCGCCGTGGAGAGGCTGTTCGCACAGATCAAGGCCGGCAAGGTCGAGGCAAGCGTGCTCGAGCAGCTTGCCGACTGGGCCGACAACCCCTCCCGGGGGTTGACGGTCGAGCAGCAGCCGGCCGCACTCACCTCGGGTGCTCAGGGCGGCAACCAGCCGTCCGGAGTCGACCTGACCGACATCTCGGAGCAGGACGCCTACAGCGTCCTGCAGGGTTCGAGCCAGATCTCGAACGGAGTCAAGGCGGCTCTTAGGCGTCTACTCAACCCCCGCGACCCGAACACGCTCGCGGTTGAGGACGACGGAACGCCGGCCGACCTGGCCGACGCCATGAGGGACCGCGACAGCTTCAAAATCGAGCGCGACAGTGCTCGGAACGAGAAGCGCGAGGCTGAGCGCGAGCTCGCCAAGGAGCGCGACCCGAACAGGAACGGCTCGCTCGCATGGCAGCTCGCCGAGGCCCAGGACGCGGCGGCCACTCCGCCCGACATGGTCGAGAAGACAGCGGTCGAGTCCGCCCGCGACAAGATCAAGGACGGCTGGTCGCGCAAGTCGGAGGGGCGGATGAACTCCGACCACACCGTGCTGAAGCGGCCGCAAGACGCCTCGTCGATCGACGACGGCATCGAGCAGCTCAACCAGCTGCTCAGCTGATGGGATCCCCGCCTAGGCCACGTGATGAAGCAAACGGCAGCCAGCCGTTTTGACTCACACGTGTCCTAGCGGGACTCACCACTTCAATGCAAAGACAGTATAATTAACCCACACAATTATCCTTACCTTGCATTGAATTGTTCCAACCACAATTCACCTGCAAGCGAACCTGCTCAACCACTCCATCCCCAACTCGACCTAGGAGGTCACATCATGGAGCGCATCATCCGCATGGCGGTGCTGTTCGGTATCGTTACCGTCAGCTGCTTCTTCGCAATCATCATCGCGCGCGGAAGCTTGACCTGGTCGACCATCGGCATCATCTGCTTGGTCGCACTCGTCATCGGTTTCGGCGTCGGCGTGTGGACACTCGTCCACAACACCTTCTCCCGACCGGTCGAGATCGGCCTCACCATCGGCATCATCTGCTTGGCGATGGTCATCTTGTTCCTGGTCGCTGCCACAGGTCGGGAGATGTTCTACATGGTGTCCCGCATGATCGGGAACTACACCGCGTGGTGGTTGGTCGCTCCGGCGATCGGGACTGGGGCGATCTCGGCGGTCTTCGGCCTTCACAGCCGACGGTGAGCAGGTTCAGCCGCAGTAGCGGGGTGAGGACAGCGTGACATACCAGTCACCGCTGAACTCCCCCGCTCTGCGGAACCCCCACAGGTTTTCCACATTGTCAGGTAATTGCCTGATTTTTTTATTTAACAGGGGTACTTTAGCGAACTGTATTGACAAATTTATATACTTATGCTTATAATAAACATATAAATCAATAAAAACAAACAAAGGACACTATGTCTGAAACAATACCCCGACCAGATTTTAAAACAACGCTAAACGATCGCCTTGGTGAAAACGGTGGCGTACTAGAGCAGCCCACATCAGAATGGGATATTGCTGAAATCGCCCCTGAACTAGTTGAACAGCAATATGACACTGTTGATACTCCTATCGATAGCCTAGAGCTAACTAGCGACCAGCCATCAACAGATCGTGCTGCCTCTCGCCTAGGCAACTTATTACGCAGCAGTGCCGACCGTGCCGATAGTCTATCTGAATCTGCAGCGGAATATCAAGATAAGGCTCGTACAAAACTCCGTCATATTGGCGCTGCCGCACTTCGTGGTGCGAAGGAAGCAGGACTCATTACTGTGGGATTAGGTGTACTGGGCGCCGAAGCAACTGGACGTGGCGCTAAGCGTGCTACTGCCGCTACCGGCGACGCTATGATGGCAGGATTTGCCAAAGCCGAATCGGGCATGGACCGCATTGGTACCAAAATGCTTGATACACAGGCAAAGGTAAAGGAATCCTACACTACCTACCAATTTAACCGTGAACTTAAAGCGGATGAAAAACGGTTTGAAAAACAAAACGCAAAAGACCTAAAAGCATTTGAGAAGTCGGCAGCCAAAGAGGCGAAAATACAAGCTAAGCAAGATAAGCGTGATATAAAAGAAGCCGCTCGCGAAGACCGTCGCTTTGAGCGATCGATGCGTAAAAAAGCCGCACTGGAACGCCGTGAAGCCCGTAGGGCAAAATGGTCTTCGACCTATAATACCCTACGATCGACCGCACAGAGCGGCGTGGAATCTACCAAGAACTTTGCTAGCGACACAGCCGAAAAGGGCCGCGACGCCGCAGAGCGCGCTAAGCGTAAGGCCAAGGTAACTCGAACAGCCGGCCGCATGGCTCTTAACACTTACCGCGATACCAAGGAAGCCTTTCGCAACCAATAACCAACCAAACCCTAATACAAAAAGGACCATTCAATTATGAACAATTCACCCCTAATCACTGAAGAATTACTTGAAGAAGCAGGAGTTGATCTGCACAGCCAAGATACCGCTTCCCTGCTTGATCACCTTAATGCAACACTTGAAGAGCGTGTTGGTGCCGAGATTACCAACTCGCTCACCGATGAACAACTAGAAGAACTTGCCAAGCTACAAGAAAACGGCAGCAACGAAGAACTGACAAGCTGGGTAGAGCAACACGTGCCCGAGCTACAGCAAATTGCCCAAGACGAAATCGACATCTTACTATCTGAACTATCAGATAACGCAGACAATATTAACAAGGCCGCTTAATACTGATACACTTCAAAACACCCCCTGCTGTTGAGCGAGGGGGTGTTTTTAATGTACGTATGTACTACTTAAGTGTTCGCTTTACCAGTTCGCGGGTAAAGAACTCTACTTTGTCTTCGAGTTCAAGTTGTAGCTTTTTGTCTGTCTTCAAACTAAGGCCACACATGTCGCCTTCGAAGACCTCTTTGGCTTCTACTTGATTACGCTGCACTTTTGTAACATCCACTTCGGCTAGCTCTTCACCACCGCGGAGTACGCGGGCACGAAGGCCTGGCGTTATTTTACCGCTGGTTACTTCACCACCACAGATTACTTCATCTTTGAGTGTGCGGAAAACACCCTTAATGGTAAGTGAACCAATTTGGGTTTCAACTACTTCCGGAGCAATTAAGGCTTCCATACTGTGCTTTGCATTATCAAGTAACTCATAGATTACCTTGTAAATACGCACCTCTACCTTGTCGCGTGCGGCTTGGCGCTTGACTGCTGGTGGTAGATCAACGTTAAACCCATAGATAACCGTGCCCTCGGTGGCTGCTAGGTGTACATCGTTTTCAGAAATATTCCCCACACCAGAGCCTACAATTCGTAAGTTAACCGCTCCTTCAGTATCAATCAGGCGGAGTGAATCCATGACTGAAGTGAGCGACCCTTGTACGTCCGCCTTGATAATTGCGTTGAAATCAGCCGCTTCATGTGCCTGGTTCATAAGCTTTAGGATATCGGCACTGGTGCCGTTGGTTTCAGCCGCTTCGCGCTCACGCTCCAAGCGATTGTTTACGGTTGCTTGGCGAGCTTCTTTTTCGTTCTTTACCACGGTAAATTGATCACCAAATTGTGGCAGGTCTTTAAATCCAGTTACAATTACCGGTGTAGATGGACCAGCCTCTTTAATGGCATCGCTTTTAAAATCAAGCAAGGTTCGGATTTTACCGTATGAAGTACCTGCCACAATGTACTGGCCAGGATGCAATTTACCATGCTCTACTAGCAG
>JAAXIO010000052.1:2301-6164 GCA_012270305.1 Candidatus Saccharimonadota bacterium | reverse complement strand
GGCATAAATGGTGCGGTCATCCACCAGTGGTAGCGGAATGCGGCAGGTTGCTTAGTATAGATCATTGGAAAAGGGTCATCGTAGTTGTGGTTGGTGATGTAATCAAATGTTGCGTTTGCCATCGCTTTGTCTTCAATGACTCCTAAGAAAAAGGGAAATAACGCACATTCGGCACTGAAGGCGTCAGTCGTTCGGTCGGCGTTAAAATATTCACCGTTCCAGTAGCGTGTA
Source organism: Candidatus Saccharimonadota bacterium (assembly GCA_012270305.1). Classification (GTDB taxonomy): domain Bacteria; phylum Patescibacteriota; class Saccharimonadia; order Saccharimonadales; family Saccharimonadaceae; genus UBA1020. The sequence goes on along the minus strand of JAAXIO010000052.1, from coordinate 5,933 downwards.
ATCAGTTCGTCTTGGTATTTTCCTATGTAGTACGGGAAGTTACCAAGCTCTAATTCTTTTACACACCACGCCATACGGCCAACTAGGCTCACGGCGTACGCGCTACGGTCGTATATAACTGCATCGCGTTGTTCAGCGAATTTAATTGGCCGAATGTGCCCGGTGGTATCGAGATATTTTTTGCAATATTTTTTTAGCTCACGTTCAAGAAACGTCCGTTCCTGCTTATTGAGCCTATAGTCAGATACGACCAAACTGTGCAGGAGCCAGGGAAGTGTATCAACGGCATGCATTGGAGCGTTAAAGCAATTGCCATATTTGTCGACACACGTGGAAACCCCTGCTGAACGCCGCCAGTGCTTTAATGCCCATTTTAATGTGTGACGGACTCGTTCGCCCTGACCAATACGAGTGAGTGATTCAGCGACGGTACCAAAATCACGCATCCAAAAAAAATCAAAATGTCCAAGGCTTGTTTTGTAAAAGTCCCCGGTCCATAGTCGTGCAGATATTTGTTCACAAATCTCCACAGCATTGCCATCAAACCGTTCAATGGTGCCGAAATAACGGCCGTGTAACTCACGCCACTCAGCCCTTAGGGTGCCAAGTACGCGACCGCTGTAGCGAATCATATAGTGCAAAGGTGTTGCCATTTGCTTTTGAGTATACACTATTTAACCGTAAGCAAAATGACTCATGACCCATTGAATACTCAGTTCTTCTACTTGTTTGTGCAGCTCGTTTACTTCAGTCTGTATTCGATTGACATATACCGGGGTGATAGCACTGTTGGTGCCTAATAAAGAATGAAGATGTACGATTGTGGCGAGTCGATCATCAAAAAACAGAGTTACTGTATAGTTTTTTGCCATAGATTCAAGCGCCTGCTGCTTGGCTTGTTCTGTGGAGTGCGCTGGAACAACTGTGACGCTGGCGAAGAGTTGCTGCAAATTGCTACAGCTAATTTTATGAGACTGAATACGTTTGCTGCCAGCCGTCAGAACATGCAGGGGTATACCGGCTTCGTGCGCTTGGTGTATAAATTCGATAGCATCAGGAAAAAGATAATTCGACGCAGTACAGCTTAGTATCTCGTTACTTGCATTGATTATTTCTTCAGGGTTCACGCCTGCGCGCTGTGCCACGGCTGTTGCAAGTGCTATGTCGTTAAAGCCGTTGGAGTCTTTCGTTTCTTGATATAGCTCACTAACCTCGCTAGACGGCACGTAATGTGCAAGCATCCCAAATAAGTCTTCCCTATACAAGTCGTCGCAGAAAATAACGCCATCCCAGTCAAGTACTACTGCATTACTCATTGGTACTAATAGTATCATGCTGGCTGCTCCCATCTGAGTAGCTACTTGTTAATACTATGTAGATTTATTACCATAAGGGTAATATGGATATTCAAAAAGAACTTGAGAAAATATTTAAGGGCGAACTAAAAACAGATGAAGAGTCACGTGAGTTCTATAGCCACGATGCTAGCCTATTCGAATTAAAACCAGACGTTGTTGGGTTTCCTAAAGATACAGATGACCTGAAGGCGGTGGTTGGCTTTGTTGCGAAGAATAAAAAAGATAATCCTAACCTTAGTATTACCCCACGGTCTCGTGGAACCGACATGAGCGGGGGTGCAATTGGCCAGTCTATCGTACTCGACGTTTCGCAGCACATGAACACCATGATTGAAGTTGATAGTAATCATGCACGCGTACAACCTGGCATGATGTACAAAGACTTTGAAGTTGAAACATTGAAGCATGGCAGTTTGTTGCCAAGCTACCCTGCATCACGTGACCTAGCCAGTGTTGGCGGCATGATGAGTAATAACTCTGGTGGTGAGAAATCACTCGAATATGGCAAGACTGATAATTTTGTCACTGAACTTAAAGTGGTGCTAGCCGATGGTAACGAATATACAATCAAGCCAATCGATAAAGCAGAGCTTGTGCGTAAGATGAGCCAGGGTGATTTTGAGGGCGATTTGTACAAGCGAACCTTTGAATTGCTTGAAGCACACTACGACGAGATTCAAGCGGCTGCACCAAAAGTAAGTAAAGACTCAACTGGCTACCACCTTTGGAATGTGTGGAATCGGGAAACGGGCATTTTTGACTTAACCAAGTTATTCGTAGGTTCACAGGGGACATTAGGCCTGATTAGTGAAGGTACGGTTAACTTGGTACCAAAGCGTGAACATTCTGGGTTACTGGTACTCTTTTTGAAGGATATTAATAAGCTCGGTGAGTTAATCCCAAAGGTACTTGAACATAAGCCGGCAACCTTTGAAAGTTTTGATGACGCAACGTTATGGCTCTCAATTAAGTTTATGCCGAGCTTCTTGAAACTGCTTGGGCCTAAAAAGTTTATTCACCTGCTTATTACGCTCATTCCAGATGGCTTACAGCTACTGCGTGGTGTGCCGCGATTGATTCTAATGGTTGAATTTAATGGCAATACCGAAGAAGAGGTGCGCGATAAGATAAAAGGTTTGCATCGTGAGCTAGGTAAGCAACGCGCTCACTACGAAATCAACGGCTTTGAAGAAACGCCAACGGAAGGCAAAAGCCAAAAGTTCTGGATTATGCGTCGCTACAGTTTTCAGCTGCTTCGCAGTAAAGTAAAGGATAAGCACACCGCACCGTTTATTGATGATTTAATTGTGCCACCAAAGCATTTGCCTGAGTTCCTACCGCAAATTCGCCAGATTATCAGAAAATACAAATTATTTGCAACCATAGCCGGACATATGGGTGATGGCAACTTTCATATTATTCCACTAATGAAGATTGAAGATCCAAAAGAGCGTGCAAAACTAGAGCCTGCAATGAAAGAGGTTAATAATTTGGTGCTCAAGTACGAGGGTAGTGTAAGTGGTGAGCATAATGACGGTATGGTGCGCGGCCCGTGGCTGAAAGATATGTATGGTGAAGATGTGCTTGGCTACATGAAAGAGGTAAAAGCTATTTTCGACCCTGAGAATATCTTTAATCCGCACAAGAAAACAGATGCCGACTGGGACTTTAGTTTCTCTCATATTCGAAAAAGTTTCTAATGCCAACTAAAACAGAAAAGCGAGAATTTAAACGGTTCACGCTGGTTGGCTTTACTGCCACCATTATTGATTATGGTATATTGAACGCATTCACGCAGTTATTTGGGTTCCCGATTGTTCTTTCAAATATCGTATCGGCATCTGTTTCAAGTTTATATAGCTATACCTTAAACCGTAAGGTGGTGTTTAACAGTATCGCGCACGGCGAAAAACGCTCACTGCTGCTTTATGCCGTGTCACTGCTAATAAGTATTTTGGTAATACAGAACGCAATTATTTTTATATTTGGTCGCGGGGTAACAGAGGGCTGGTTTGAGGCACTTGGCGCAACGGGCGCGCTTAAGGATCTACTAGCCGTAAACTCCGCAAAGCTACTTGCTGGCCTGGCTACAATGCTGTGGAACTTCTTCGTGCAGAGGAAGTTTGTATTTGAGTCAAACTCCGCGAAGCACAACTGACCTATAAAATGCCTATGCTATAATCAAACCATGACTAGCCGCAAACTAGCCACTGGTTTCACAATCGTTGAACTCCTCATCGTGATAGTGGTGATTGCAATCTTAGCGGCGATTTC
>JAAXIO010000052.1:0-2201 GCA_012270305.1 Candidatus Saccharimonadota bacterium | reverse complement strand
GTGATTGCGATACTCGCCTCAATTTCAGTTGTAGCTTACAACGGTGTACAGCAGCGTGCTAAAGCCTCGAGTTTAGCAAGCACACTTAAGAGTGCGGAAAAAGCGTTTAGGTTGTATGGGACTGAACAGGGAAGATCAACCTGGTGGGACGACGGCCAAATTACTAGTGCGGGAGATAACCCAACTTTGACGCGAGTAATAAATGAAACGAACTTTAAGCAGTACATGCAAAACGCGTCAGTGCCTGATGGCTGGGTGTTGAATTACGACAATGATGGAGATAACTATAATGGCTGTAGTATATCTGGTGCAGGAGTTAAGATTTTCTCTTACGACGTTCCACAGTCGGTTGTGCAACTTGTAGATAATCAGGTTGATGATGGTAACTTATCGTGCGGGAAGGTAACATGGAACCCCGCAGACTCTGCTTTGTCTTATTATTTATCTAACACTCAGCCATTTTAAGCAAATTATGAGACGCTCAAATGCATTTACAATTGTAGAGTTACTGATAGTTATTGTCGTTATAGCAATCTTAGCCGCGATTTCAGTCGTAGCCTATAACGGCATACAAACCAGGGCGAAAAATGCTCAAGTTGTAAGCGGGGTTAATCAATACTACAAGGCGCTGCAAAATTATAAAACAATTAATTCTGTGTATCCAACGGTCAGTGGATGCCTAGGTGCAAATTACCCGAGTGGTGTATGTTGGCAAGGGGATAGCGGCAATTACTCTGTGAATACAACGCTTGACTCAAGCTTAAGCGAATTCGTTTCTTCTAAGCCAATACTTGCCACGGAATTATTCTCGATTGGCATAGGTAACAACATGCGAGCTGGCTTGCTATATCAATACGTTAACTCGACTACATCAAGAATAGTCTATTATCAGCGGGGCATTAACAATCCCTGTATGGCCGGTGCGGTTTCGGCTAATGAGGGTAGTGTGGTTACGCAATGCGTACTAACGCTTAATAACTAGCACTCTTGAACTTTGAGTGCTAATTTCTTATACTAAATAGTAATGAGCAAGCGTGATTACTATGAAGTTTTGGGTGTTGGTAAAGACGCCAGTGATGATGAATTAAAAAAGGCTTTTCGCAAAGCTGCGGTTAAGTATCACCCAGATAAAGAGGGTGGCGACGAAGCAAAGTTTAAAGAAGTAAATGAAGCCTACGAGGTATTAAAAGACCGCCAAAAAAGGCAACGTTATGATCAGTTCGGTCATGCTGGTGTTGGTGGTTCTTCAGGTGGTGGAGGCTACGGTGGCGGTAATCCATTTGAGGGATTCGGCAGCAGCCAAGGTGGCTTTGAATTCAATTTCGGTGATGGCGGTTTAGGAGATATTTTTGGCCAGTTTTTTGGCGGCGGTGGAACGCAACGCGGTCCAGTTCGTGGCCGTGATGTAGAAACGCAAATTCAACTCACGTTTGAGGAAGCGGTTTTCGGTGTTGAGCGTGAGTTAGCGTTTGATATGGACGACGAATGTTCACATTGTCACGGCTCTACGGTTGAGCCAGGCCACGAATTGAAAACATGCCCTGTGTGTAAAGGTGCCGGCCAGCAAACGAGGGTTATGAACACAATGTTCGGCGCTATTCAACAGGCGGTCACCTGTGAAACCTGTAAGGGTCGTGGGAAAGTACCTGAAAAAGTGTGCACCGTGTGTCGTGGCAATGGAACGGAGCGACGCAAACAGGAAGTTACATTAAAAGTGCCGGCTGGTATAGACGACGGGGCGACAATTCGCCTAAAGGAGCGCGGCGAGGCAACTGCCAATGGCCCTAAGGGTGACTTGTATGTACATATTCGCGTAAAAGCACACAAGAAATTCACACGCGAAGGCGACTTAATTCTGAGTGAAGAGCACGTTAGCATGGTGGACGCAGCACTCGGTACAGAAATCGCAGTTGATACGGTTGACGGCAAGATTAAGATGAAAGTTCCAGCCGGAACACAAAGCGGTACTGATTTTAAGCTAAGCGGACATGGCGTACCGCATTTGCGTAGTGACAGGCGCGGCGCACACATAGTACAGATAGTTGTTGATACGCCGACGAAACTGAGCAAGAAGCAAAAAGAGCTACTTGAGCAATTTGGCGGCGCTAAAAAACGCGGAATCTTTTAGCTGCCCACAAGCACCTATTATTGACTTTATTTTAAAAATATGATAGAGTAGCTCTATTGCTATCATTATCTAT
>JAAXIO010000010.1 GCA_012270305.1 Candidatus Saccharimonadota bacterium | reverse complement strand
TTAATCTCAACTAGTTCTTTTTGCATGTTTAACACAGCCGTTTGTACCTTCCAGCGGCGCACCATACCCATAATCCAGAAAATAAGAAACGCGATGGTGAGTAAGTTAAGGATAACAAAACAGACAATTAAAAACGTAACAACAGATTCAGGTATGAGTGGCTCACTCGTGCTGCCGCCAAGCAGCATATTTAGCTGTGATTGATCAAGGTTCGAGTAATCTTGCATATGCTTATAGTATATCACTCCGGCGTGAGTATAAATATAGCCCCACTCGGTACCGGAGCCTCACCCTGGGTTGGGTAAAGCTCCGGTACGAGCTAGGGCTAGTCGTCCTGCTTCGGCGGCTCGAGCTTCGTTCGCTCATTCGACAGGCGGCTGGAGTCGAACTCAGTGAAGAAGGTGTCGTTCGGCTTGGCGTAGATCTCGTCGAAGCCACCAGTCTGCTCGGTGAACGGTTCGAACTGCGGGGCAATGTCGGGATGCTGTGTAAGCCATGCCTTCAACGCTGACGCGTCGGGCTTCCAGGTGCGCTCAAAACTGCCGACTGTTGTGAGGATGCGGTGTTTACGGCACAGCTCTTCAACAGCAGACTTGTCGGTTACCTTGAAGTTCAATCGCTTCTGCTCGAACAATACGATGCCGTAGAGCATGGCGAATGACTTTCGCGGGCCGGTCAGTAGTACTGATCGATTCTTGCTAACGAGATCATGTAGCTTGGCTTTGATGTCGGTCAGCTGCTTTTCAAGTTGCTGATTCCGTGGGTAGAACTGCGCCTTCAGATTGTCGGTCTGCTCATCGAGCTCGTTTTTGAGCTCTTTCTGCTGGCGCAGCACACTGAACAGCTGTTTGAGCAGCTCAGAAATTTCCTGCTTGATGTTGTCGGTGGGCATGAGATTCACCTGCCTGGTTGTAGTAGGTACGTATTAATATTACAGCACAAAATAGTAAAAAAGTCTACTTACATAAGGTATACTCATAGTATGAGTCGCAATCACCTATATGCCCAACATTTTCTTAAGAGTCCTAGATTAGTTGCTGAATTAATCGGCCATTCGAACGTCCGAAAAAATGACACAGTATACGACCTGGGGGCGGGAAGTGGTGTGATAACAAGTGTACTAGCGCGGCGGTGTAAGCAAGTAATTGCAGTTGAGATAGAGCCTGTTGCGCTAAATAAATTACATGCAAATACAGTGCACCATGAAAACGTGACAATTATGGAATCTGCAATCGAATCGCTCCGCCAGCCCGTTGGTCCATACAAAATCTTCTCAAACATTCCATTTAATTTGAGCTCGCAGGTAGTGCGGCAGTTTACACCGTTAGAATCTCCACCCAAGGCAATGTATTTGATTGTCCAAAAACAGTTTGCTCGCAAACTTGTACCCGGTAACGACCATTTTACGAGCTTACTCAGCGCGCAAATTGGGCCGTGGTTCAGTGTGCGAATACGCAAGCCCCTCCGAAAAACTGATTTCACCCCGCCACCTGCAGTAGATACGGTGCTACTCGAAATAAAGCTCCGCGAAACATTTTTACTCGAGGCCGACGCCCAGCAGAACTACGATCAATTTATTGAACGGTGCTTTAGCCAGCAGGCATACTTCGCAGGGCTAAAACGTGCAGAGGTAGGTATTTCTGTAGAAAAGATTCCTTCGCAACTGAGTATCGAGGAATGGGTGCGACTATTTTTATGTAAGTCGAACGCTTAGTCCTAATCCCTGAAATGACTCACATATATATACTGGTTCTGTATCGGTGCTAAGTTGAGCCTCGTAACGGTATCCCAAATCAGAATAATCTGATAGCTGGCTGATGCTAGTAATGCGATTTGCGATAAGCCAACGAGCAAATGCTCCACGGGCAATTTTGGTATGAACCGTTACAAACGTAGGCTTACCCGTTTTTGCACTAATGGTAAGGAACTTCGGAGTGATTACCTGAGCTGCAGATAGATGAGGTAGGACTGCTTTAGTGTATTCGACGGCAGATACATTAATAATAGGCTGCTTGTTTGGTAGCTGTGCGGCAAGCGCCTCTCCCCAGTAGTGGTATAAGTTTTTATAAGGCTCATCTGGTAGCTTATAGCCCATTTCTAGCCTGTATGGGTGAATGCCGTCCAAGGCCCGTAGCGCTCCATACAATCCAGATAGGATATAAAGATGTGAATTAGCGTATTCGCGATCTTCACTTGAAAGCGATTGCACTTGAAGCCCGCTGTAGATGTCTCCTAAAAAACTATCAATCGCTGGACGTGCTGTAGCGGGATTGGTGTTCCACTCCTGCAATATGGCATGTGTCTTTATGGCCATAGTATTTGAAAATTGCATACATTCTTCAAGCTGTTTCACCGACAGCGTTTTCGCATAGTCGGCCAGCTCTTGGGCCTTTGTAATGAGTGCTGGTGACTGATACGAGGTACCTATAGGCTCCATGGGGCGCATGGTTTTTGATGAATGGAGCAAAATGGTAAACACTGTGGTGGCGTTACTTTATGGCAACAAGTTCAATATCAAACACAAGGTCGCTATTTGGTGGAATATTGGCTGCGGCACGTACGGAGCCATAGGCCATAGCTGATGGAATAACAAGTCGACGCGTACCACCAACCTTCATACCTGGCACTCCTTCGGTCCAGCCCTTAATCACTTGGTCTAAACCAAAGCTAATTGGTTCACCGAAATCATGACTACTTTGAAAAATAGTGCCGTCTTTACACAGTGCGCCTGTGTAGTGTGCGGTAATGGTTGCTCCGTGCGGTACTTCATCACCAGTTCCTGTAACTGTATCAATAACCTGTAACTCTGGTACGTTGTTTACAGGTTCGAAATCGGCTAGTTTAGTGCCTTCTAATTGGGTCATATGTATCCTCCTTACGCAGCAGTAGTTGCGTTATTACTATTTATTATACTAAATGCAGTTTTTAACGTAAAAACCCACGCAATGGGGAGTTGCGTGGGTATTTGTAGTTATTCAAGGTGCCAAAGTTTTGAAGATACTTACTAGTAAATGTAGTAGAAACTTGAAGCTGGGACTGTACGACGGTTGAATTGACCTTGCGTGTAGTTGTAGCCCATCTCACTTACTGTTACCATACCGCCGTTTACTGCTTCAACGTAAGCAACGTGGCCAGGTTGTTCGGCGATTGCACCAACTCGTGGAGTGGAGCCGGTTGGAATACCTTGGGCTGCAGCGTTGGCCGCCCATGAACCGCCGTTACCTAAGTTGTTCGGTAGGTCGGGGCGCATTTGCTTAGCGTACCATGTACACCAGCCGTAGGCGTACGTGTTGCCTGCACTTGAACCGCGTGCCATGTGCTGAACTGGTTGTGCTGCTGCTGCACCAGTTTGTCCAATTGCCTGGCCAACGGTGTCGGCAGCGACAACTTGCGCCTGCACTGCTGGTGTTAGCTCGCTAAATCGATCAGGAAGCTCTTCATCCTCAGTTGGGATTCGTACTTTGTCACCCGGGTAAATCATATCCGGATTAGTAATTTTATCGTTGGCGTTAAAAATTCGCACATACGATGTGTTTTTGCTCTCTGCAATTGCAGCGAGTGAGTCACCAGGCTTAATTGTCACGTAGACTGGCTTAGGTTTTTCTTCTTTTTTAGCAACTACCGAGGTATCTTCAGTTGCTTTCTTATCTGTTTTTTCGCTTTTGGCTTCTGCGACGTCACCGCCGAAGAGCACAAGGGTAGCCATGACGCTGAGCGCCACGAGACCGAATTTTGATTGCATTGCTTCTCCTATTAATCGCACCGATTAGTAATAAGAATGTTTATGTTTAACTGGTGCGATGACGTGTTTTCTAACTTAGTTAGGTTTTAAAAAACACAAGATTCATCTTATAACACCCATAGTGTCAGTCAACACTTTTTAAACACTAGAAGCGTGCTAACTGATGTAATTCATGCCTGTTTTTTTTGCAACAGTTGCCATATATCGTATAAATCTAGTGGCATACTTGACTTACTTTTCATACTAGTTGTACAATAAAATTATATGGGAAATTTACACGATAAAAAAATGTACGGCACAGCAACAGTTGGAACAAAAGGCCAAATTGTTATACCAGCAGATGCTCGTGAAGAACTAGGTATCGCGCCTGGTGACAAACTATATATAGCAGGTTCGTCTTCTAAAAAAGTGTTGTTTTGCTTAAAAGAAGAGCAATTTCACGAAATGCTTAATAAATTAACTGAACATGTCGATTCAGCCAATCGATTTATTGCCACAGCCAAACAAGAAAAGTAGGGTATATATGCATCATCATCTCAGCTTGCGCAGCAAGCTAATTGTCATGTTCAGTGTTATGGCCAGTTTGTTTTTGGTAGCACTCGACCAAACAATTATTTCAACGGCACTTGGTAAAATAGTTGAAGACTTTAATGCCTTTAGCAGCCTTAGCTGGATTGTTACAGCCTACCTACTCACAACTACTGTTACCGTGCCAATTGCCGGTAAATTGTCCGACTTATTTGGCCGTAAACTACTGCTTTTAATTGGAGTATCTATTTTTGGTCTTGGGTCGCTACTAAGCGGAATGTCTGGTAGTATCGAACAGCTCATTTGGGCTCGGGCATTCCAAGGTATTGGCGGCGGTATTATTACGGCAAATGCCTTTACCATTGTGGGAGATTTATTCGCCGCACGCGAACGGGGCAAATGGCAGGGCTTAATTGGTGCGGTGTTCGGTATTTCTTCAGTAATTGGTCCATTACTTGGTGGTTGGTTAACAGATAAACAGAACCTTTTTGGATTAACAACAGACTGGCGCTGGACATTCTATATAAATGTACCGGTGGCGGTTGTTGCCTTTGTACTTATATATATGTTTAGCCCAACATTAAAACACGCAAAAGTACCACGCATCGATTATAAAGGCGCCGCTGCCTTAACTATTACACTAGCAACGTTAGTACTGGCGGTGGATAACACCGAAATGATTTTTGCCGACGTTATGAGCGCTACTGGTATAAGTCTATCTTGGCTACGCGTTGCCATGGCTGCCCTTGTTACGGTGGGTGTAGCGCTATTTATATACTTTGAAAAACAAGCCAAAGAACCAATCTTACCGTTGAGGTTTTTCGAGAACCGCAACTTCTCGCTAGTAATGACAATTGCCACATTATTTGGTGTTGGATTCATGGGATCAATTCTGTATCTTACGCAATTTAATCAACAAGTATTTGGCGCTACGCCAACTGAAAGTGGCTTAATGTTACTGCCAATGATCGCCGGGCTCATGACAGCGAGCATCGGGTCGGGGCAAATTATTTCTCGCACTGGTCGGTACAAAATATTCATGCAGGTCGGCATTATACTTGCTACTGTCACGGTTTCGCTGCTGGCAACCCTAACTCCAGAAAGCTCCTATATATATGAGGCAGTTATAATGACATTCCTAGGGTTTGGGCTAGGCTTAGTGATGCCGATACTCAACTTGGTAGTACAAAGTGAGTTCAAACAGTCAGACCTTGGAGTTGCTACAAGTTCCGTGCAGTTATTCAGGGGTCTAGGTTCTACTATCGGTATTGCAGTGTTTGGATCATTATTAACGAGTGGACTAACGGCAAATCTAGCAGATATTCAAAACAACGCGTATATAAAAACGCTACAATCTACGCAAGCGGCGCGTCAAATTGGTGATTTTGATAACCCAAATACATTGCTCACGCTAAATACAAGCGATGTGAAGCAAAAAATTACCGCCGGATTTGATCAGCGTGTAAACGTGCTTCCCGAAGCCACTGCAAATGAACTCAAGAACGACTTCAATAAAGATCAATCAGCATATGAATCAATTATTACCCATGCGTTTTCAGATTCGCTTCGCGCTATATTCATTACCTCAGGAGTATTAATGGCAGCAGCAGCTGTACTGGTGTTTGCTATCAAAGAACGTGAGCTCGCGGCTGCGTCGCCATCTGCAACGCCAGGTGAAATGTAAGCACTAGAGATATAGTAAAAAACACGATATACTACCTGCAATATGATCGCGTATTGGGCTAAGCGAACTCCGGGTGAGGATTTCGAACGACTACAAACTCCGCTAGAAAATGCCGGTGTATGGCTGAATGGCACCGAACTCACCGATAATGAACTTCAGTCGATTGTCGAATCAAACCAGCTTGACGTAAATATTGTGTCAGATGTTCGTGATCATGCTGAATTGCCACGTGTTGAGTTCTCAAACGAAACTAGTTATGTGTTTATGCGCTTACCGCATGTGAGTAAGACGGGTAGGGTAATCACTCGCCCGCTGCTTGGTATTATTAAGGGCACAAAATTTTTTACCTTAACAACAGATCAAGGAATAGAGCCCGAAAAACTAGCGTTGTCTACGCTGCCTATTACGTCTGAGCATACACAAACGTTACTACTTGGGGTCATGGCGGCTAGCGTATCGCTCTTCGAGGAGGTAGTGCTTCACACGTCACGTTCAATTACAGATACATCAAACCGTTTACGCACCCATGAAATTACTAACCGTGATTTCATTCATTTTGTTAC
>JAAXIO010000028.1 GCA_012270305.1 Candidatus Saccharimonadota bacterium | reverse complement strand
TCTCCCCTCGGGCTCATTACCTTTAGTGTAGCAGGATTAGCGAAAAAATTCGCTATTGTACGAAGTTGATTGTCTTAATTAATTCGTTAAAATCTTCAATGAATGTATTAGCGTCAGTGCGCACTACTGCTGTTTTATCACGAATCTTGAAGATAACTGCAGATCCACGTAGGTCATCCGAAAATAGCCCGTCCAAACGAGTTCCTGTTTGTGTATTAGCCGCCTTTACCGTTGAACTCTTTAGTTCACCCTCTTCGATGCGTCGCTCAAACTCTCCTAATACATCCTCATAGCTCTCGTTGACTACAGCTGCACGGAGGGCATACCGTGAATCTTCCGACTTTGTTGTTGGCACACTACCAGGATTGAAGTATGCTAAGAAACCATCCTTCGTTGAGCCGTCATCTTCAACGTATACATTCCAGGTCTTCGGGTACCGGAAGCTCAGGGTACCGTAATCGCCCGGGCCAGAAAAGCTAATAAACGGCTCTTTTTCTCTCTCAACAAACTCAGCTTCGAGCTTATCGGCCTGTTCTTTTTCGGCTGTTGCAACCGCACGAGTTACCTTCTGGTCTACATTATCTTTCTGGTCAAGATAGTTCACTAATGCCCATACAGATAAGCCTGCAAATACGAGTGTAAAAAATGTTAACACAATAATAGTTATAAGCGTGCCCGTAGACATGTTGTGAGAAGAAGGATTCATGTAGCGCATTATACCGTAAGCTTAATCAGCCTGCAAAGGTATAAATTCATATACCGCATGCGCTTTTCGCCGTTTGACCGGTTCTTTACTCGTAAGCTCTGCGCCAAACGTCATTAGTGTCACTGGTGTTTGCAGCCGCTGTACTTCGCGTTGCATGTATTCGTGCAGCTTGGTCATATCACGCGAGACCGAAAACACATACACTAGCGTCGTATCTTTTGGTAGATGTGTCTGCCACATGTTTGCAATCCGTATCGTTGCGTTGCTTCGAAGGCGCAATTTCGCTAACAGCCCGAGCACCGGATTCAACTCCACCCCATAACATCGCGCACCGCAGCGGCATGCTTCAATCAGCACGCTGCCGTCACCCGCCCCTAAATCAACTACAAGATCTGTTTCATTGACTGGATACAGATCGCGAAAGGCTATCTGGACTTCCTTACGCAAGCTTGGTACATACGGTGCGCCAATCAGCACAGTCGCCGCAAATAACAGCGCGACGACAAAAAGACTAATCAGCAGGAACGTCATGCCTCTTCAAACGACCGCTTGAGTAACGTAATCTGATTCTCCATCTTCTCTAGGTCATGCTCAATCTCACTGGCCAGCTTCGCTGCTGCTTCAAACTTTTCGCTCGCCATCGTCAGCGAAAAATCATCACCCTCAAACCAAGCAGCCGTTTCACGCAGCATATTCATTTTTTCTTCAATTGTTTTATCTTTTTCTGACATCCGTTACCTCCGCTTGTATTATGGTTGTTTTCGTTTCAACTTCAATCGCCTTTCCAACTTGCACTTCACCGCGCACCAAGGCATATCCTCGTGCCAGTACTTTCATCGGATTATACTCCCCCAATAAGCGTACTGTTGTCTCCAACTCCTGCTTAAACGCTAATAGGCGCTCATTAATCAGTACCTCACTACCAGAAACCAAATCGTCTTTCTCCCGAGAATATTCATTAACGCGAGCCTGTATAGATGGAATCATCATCTTTACCATGGTACGTGATCGCTCAATAATCTCTCGCTTATCCGGAACGAGTAGTTGCGCAGCATTTGTTGGTGTGGCAGCTCGCACATCGGCCACCAAATCAGCGAGCGTCGTATCAATTTCATGCCCCACACCCACTAGCGTAGGGATACGGCTTGCTGCTAAAGCACGTACCAGCGCTTCGTCATTAAAGGCAGCCAAGTCGTCGGCGTCACCACCGCCACGCACCAGTACAAGCACTTCAGGGGGGTTACCTGAGCTATTAAAATATTCAATGGCTCGAATAATTTGCCCAGGCGCACGTACGCCCTGCACTAACGTTCTTGCCACTTCTACATTCATGCCACCCCACCGAGCTTGTAATATTTTCATAAAATCAGCATACCCAGCGGCTTCGGTACTGCTGATCACGCCGATGTGTGTTGGTAAATCAGGAAGTGCTCGCTTACGACTAACATCAAACAACCCTTCAGCTTCTAACTTTTTTTGCAATAGTTCAAAACTACGCTTAATACTACCTTCGCCAACCGCCTGCACCGACTGCATGCTCACACTAAAACCCCACTTGTCACTGAGTTTCGGCTTACCTAGTACTGCTACCATCATGCCATCTTCGAGTGGTGTATTCATTTGATAAATAGAGCCAAAAAAATCAACCGAACTGGCGTCATCCTTCAGCTTAAAACGCACCCACTTACCCTGTCGAATTGATAGCCCCGATACTTCACCAATGATTACAGCGCTCGGCACTGCATAGTCGAACGTTTGGTTAATGACAGCGACAAAGTCGCTAACGCCCAGGCGTAGGTCGGTCGTTTCCATAGCGTCTCAATGCATCCTCATACAATAAATATCCAGCAGCAATCGTAACCAGCAAAATGATAACTCTAGTCAAAACAATAGCAGCAAGTGATGCCGAGGAAGAGATGCCCGCTGTTGCCAGGAATCCAACCATAATTGCCTCGTATGCACCTGCTCCACCAGGTGTAACTACTATGAAACCAGCGACACTAGCTAGTGCGTAAGCAATAATAATTGGCGCTGGATTAACAGGAGTTCCTAGTGCCCAAAAAGTTATTGTAAACAGCATGGCATCGGCAATAGTAAACACGAGTGCCCATAATAACGGACGCCTTAGAACTCGGTAGTCTTTTTTCAACTCAACATAATCATCGTGGATGTCTTCGAAAAATGCGTATACCTTCTCCTCGCGCAGTAACACACGCTTCTTCCCTCGAGTGAGCTTCCAGGTGGCTCGGTTGGCTAGCTTTGATACATTTTTAGCAAAAGCGTGCATTCTAGCTCGACTACTCACTAAAAAGATAAGGCCAATCGTGCTAATAATCATGAAAGTTACAATGCCGCTACTCACCAGAATAGTCCATCGATTAATATTTCCATCAAGTGTCACAATCAAGACCGAAACAGCAATCAAAACAGCGGCGGCGATAAACCCAGCAACGTAACGTACCACCTGTGCAGATGTAGCTTTCCCGGGGCTCACGCCCAACTTCCCCATTCGCCACGAGACATATGAAATGCCACTCACACCGCCAGATGGCAATGTATGATTTACGAAATTAAGCTCCAATGCAATCCGCGCTCGCTCCCATACCGGCAGGCTACGAACTCCTTTTTTTGCTCGCAGGTACGTAAAAATCATCTCGCCCGATGCAAGAATTGAGATAAATAATACCGGTATGAGTAGCATAAGTACTAGCAGGTCAACACGCTGTAGTAGCTGCCACGCCTTTTCTAACTCTCCACGCGACAAAACCAGAATTAATACAACCAGCCCCAATGTTACCCAACTGATTATTTTCCTCGCAGACATTACTCTATATTATACCCTACCCTGTATACTAAGTATGTGAACTTTATTACCTTACTTGGCAGACAACCAGAGCTCAGCCTTGCCGAACTTGAACAACGGTTTGGTTCAAGCAATGTTGAATCATTCGGACGCGTAGCGGCACTCGTGAGTGCGGCTGAATTTGATATTCAAACACTCGGTGGCACCGTTAAGGCCGGCAGGGTTATTGCAGAATTAGAAAAAGCAGACTGGCCACGATTATCCCGTGATATTGTTGGTCGCTACGCACGCGAACTAAAGGGTGACGGAAAGGTTACTGTAGGAATTAGTGTATATGGCCGAGACGTCGCACCACGTGATGTGCAGCGGACTGGTATCGCCCTAAAGCAAGCGCTCAAAAAACAAGGGCGCTCCATGCGACTGATCCCTAATGAGGCCAGCGCCCTTTCTACAGCTACATCACACCATAACAAACTTGGTCTTAGCCCAAACAAAATTGAACTACTTGTGTTTTACGGCCCAAGTAGCGTGATCGTAGCCGAAAGTACCGGTACGCAAAACATTACCGCGCTGGCAGCCCGTGACCAAGGTAGGCCGAAGCGTGACGCGTTTGTTGGCATGTTACCACCAAAACTGGCACTCATGATGATTAACCTATCTGGCATCACGAGCCAGAGTTACTCACCTGCCACAAACGACACGACAATTCTTGATCCATTTTGCGGAACTGGCGTTGTACTACAAGAAGCGGCCCTATTAGGGTTCAATGTGTACGGTTCCGACCTGTCTGAAAAAATGGTTGACTACACACAGCAAAACTTACAGTGGCTTGGTGCTAAGCATGCCATTGGCGATGTAAGAGTGGAGCCAGGCGATGCTATTGAACATGGCTGGAATCTCCCCGTAAGTGCAGTTGTGGCCGAAACGTACTTAGGGCAACCATTTAGTGCCCCGCCCGCACCAGACAAGCTCGACAAGGTTCGCAGAATCGTTGATCACATTACGTCAAAACTCTTAGAAAACCTAGCACAACAATTACCCTCAGGTACACCGCTCTGCCTTGCGGTTCCCGCCTGGCGAGACAGCCGCGGGTCATTCACTCACCTGACTACGATTAAAAAACTTGAATCACTCGGCTACGAGTGGCAGCCACTAAAAACCGCCAACACTCACAACCTTATTTACTACCGTGAAGACCAGGTGGTTGCCCGCCAGCTTCTGCTTCTTACCAAGAAATAACCCCTGCAAACCCTTGCAATACCCCCATATTTTTGCTATAGTTAAGCAGATTGTTTCATAAACTTTAAGGAGAAGCTATGTCACACGTTAAAGCTGGTGGTTCTAGCAAAAACATCCACAATAACGCCGGTGCCCGCCTGGGTGTTAAGCGTTTTGGTGGCCAAAAAGTGAGTACTGGTGAAGTACTTGTACGCCAAACAGGTAGCACAAAAGTTGCCGGCCCAGGTACCTTCATGAGCCGTAACTTCACAATTCACGCTGCACAAGACGGTGTAGTGAGCTTTGCAAAAGTAAAAACTCGTCGTTTTACCGGCAAGACCGCCCCACGCACACAAGTTAGCGTACAATAAAACGCTTTACTTCTTTAAAAAACCTTTCACATCACGTGAGAGGTTTTTTGAGGTAATTCATATTAGTAATATTTACGGACTTGTTCTATTACCGTAGGTGCCTTCTCGTAATCTAAATCGAGTAAACGAAGCGCTGCTAACCTATGCTGCCCACCATTGATTTCAGTAGAGTTACCTTTAGTTATAAACTCAACAGGATCTTTAATCGATCGTTCAGATACGAACGTTCCGTCCAGCATGGATAACGCGAGTACTGATGCATACTCTCTGCTCGACATACCGCTTGGGTATCCAGGGTGATTACCCATCTTTCCGCGGTTAAGACGCACTCGATCAGGCATCATATCGGCATTCTGAGTTACTTTCTGCATCAAATACCGGGCAATATTTGCTCGCATAGTATCATCAGAAAATATCCTGTCAACAACATCTTCGGGGTTTTGATCTTCCATACCGATAATACCTTTGAGTACAGGATCTCTTAAAGCAGTAAGTGTTTGTATTGCGTCACGCCTAGATTGTTCAGACATTAAACTAACGCGATCTTGATTATTGCCGAACCTATCCTTAGCTTTAACCTTAGGGGCGCCGAAGATTTCCTTAAAACGTTGCATTCGTTTTTCTTGCTCATGCTTTTCAATATAAGGGGTAATGATATCAGACTGCTCATACCTATTTTTTTCAGATGATGTATGTACCCGTGTTTTGAATGAGCTTGGCCTATCAATCACCACTCTCGTCTCAGGATGAGCATAGTCATAGCCATCATGAATTTCGAGCTTGCCATCTGACCATAGATGAATCGATCCTTGAATTCTCGATACGCTTTTCTCAAACTCCGTATCGAGGCCTGTTAACGCTTTCCTACCTAACACCTGAATGCGATTCATAAGAATTGGCTCATCAGAGTTTTTATCACCGTTACGCCCAAAGTAGATACTTGTATCGGGTTGTAGAATGCGACCGGGATGCATAGTAGTTGGCTTATCGCCTTCATCGCGCATACGAGAAGCTATACCGACACTACCGTCAGAATAACGAACTACACAAAGGGTTGTGTGACTATCTAACAATTCCTTATCGCTCTTGAAGTTTTCGATTAATCCAGTTCCGAATGTTGCAATCACTTCACCGAATACCTTCTCGCCGCTTTCGTTCGTGCGTTCAACAACCTCATCGCTCATTCGTGCGGCATACCGGGTGTCAACTGTATGAGTGAATGGTTCTTCGTCGTTTCGAGTGATAACTGTTTTTTTAAATTCGTGTGTCATATGTTTGTTTTTAAAAGCGTATGACACAACAATAGCAAAAAATTGCCTATTTGTCAATAAGCTTATGCTTTTTGCTAACATCAGTAGTTTACGCCGGGGCGTCTTCGTTCATACCAAGGTGGTGCTTAATTCGCTCTACGACGTCACCGATTACCACTTGAGATTTCACAAGGTAATCATCAACACCAAGCTCTTCGGCGCGCTCTTTGTCTTTTGGCTGCGACAATG
>JAAXIO010000046.1 GCA_012270305.1 Candidatus Saccharimonadota bacterium | reverse complement strand
ATTTAAGCACGCAGGCCGCGGCACGCATGTGTGCGAGCAGTGTCAGAAATAGATACTATAGTGATATGATAGTACTACTTTGCGGTGAAAATGACTTCGAACGGATTCGACGGCTCAAGCAAATACGTCAGGGGTTTGATGGAACGGCGGAGCGATTTGATGGTGTCGACTTATCTAGTGAGCAACTAGCTGATATTTTCGCAGGGCAAACACTTTTTAGTGATAAACGGTTAGTGATTATTGATGAGCCAAGTGCAAACGGTGAGCTGTGGAAAGCAATCGATAGCTGGGCTGAACGGCTGAGCTCAGATACTGACGTGGTGTTAATTGAGCAGAAGCCAGACAAGCGGACGGCGAGCTATAAATGGCTGAAAAAACATGCCACAGTTGAAGAATTTGTGCCGTTCACCGAACGAGATACCGGTGCGCTCCTGGCTTGGATTGAGGCTTATGGTAAGGCGAAGGGCGTAACCTTGACATCCGCACAGGCTAAGCGCCTACTCGCTCGAGGTGGCAGCAACCAATCAGTTTTGGCTCAAGCGATCGATAAGCTAAGTCTGGTAGGCCAGATAACTGACGAATGGATTGATCGTGTGATTGAAGCATCGCCCAGCGAGAATGTGTTTTCATTATTTGAAACAGCCCTTCAAGGTGATAGGCAGCGTGTAGGAGATTTACTGAGTGCCTTACAGAAAACAGAAGATGCCTACCGTTTATTTGGATTACTGAATTCCCAGCTTATTCAACTTGTCATGCTGGCCTACGCACAGGCAGATGCATCAAAAGTAGCAACTGATACTGGAGCAAAAAGTAGCTATCCGCTGCAAAAAATGGCACCGCATGCACGCCGGCTCGGACCAACTCGTGCGGCTGAGCTGATTGAACTATTCGCCGCTGCAGACCTGCGCTTAAAATCAAGCGACGTCAACCCTTGGTTATTGCTTGAAGCAACCATTATGCAGATGAGTGACATCGCCAACGGCTAACGCTCGCGTAGTTCAAAGCCCTGAAATTCAAGTGTCCAGCCAGAGGTCGTGAACATGCTTGTATCAATTGGAAGGTAGAGTACCTTACTGCTATCTGAGTTTGCTGTCGCGCCAATAGCACCAGACATTTGCTGCCAATTAGTGGTCACCGTTGCGTAATTGCCGTACCAAAATGATTGATTGGTTCCACCACCCGTCATTATGCCAAATAATGGAGCGTTGGATGTGTAGGGTCCAGTTCTTCGTACCCAGAATGATCTTTCGTAGGTTCGTCCATTTATAATGCCGGCATGATTTACACCGCTAGTTTGAAGTACTGCCCATGTAGTAGTGCCTGTGCCATTATTTGCCCACACTAGAACGGGTCGTGTGGGGTAGGGGTCGTTCGCGGTTCCGGCTCGAGTCGTAAGGCTCCGGCCGCTATGATTTTGCATATTTAGATGCCAGCCACTTGCAAATGTTGGTGTTGTTAGTAGATTTGGATTCTTGCCTGTCTCGCTACCAGCAATTACAGGCCCGCTGCATAACTCCTCTTGCAGTCCACCGGATGTAGATTCATAACGCCAGTGTGCTGGGGTTGATTGACTTGACTCACCATTTACGCAAAAGCCGGTTGCAGTCTGCGAGAGGCTGAGTGTGTTGCCGGAAGATGTTCGCACTGCACTGGGAAAAGTGGTTGGGTAGCTACCCGTTTCAGCGTTAGCAAGCTCCATTTGCTTAGCAGCGTTAGCGATGTCCGATTTGAGAGTAGACACTACGGCACGCTCTTGAATGCCGTTGTAGGCAACAATACTGATTGCCGCCAAGATAGCAATCACTACTATCACAATCAGTAGCTCAACAATAGTAAACCCAGATCGCCTCATGTGGTATCAGTATAGCATGAGCAATATAAAACACCTGCGACTTAGAGTGGGCAGGTGTTTAGGTGGAATAGGTAGACTATTTCTTGGCAGCTGGCTTCTTAGCTGGAGCTTTTTTTGCAGCTGGCTTCTTGGCTGCAGGTGCTTTCTTGGCAGCTGTTGGTTTAGCTGTAGGCTTTGCAGTTTTTTTGCTTGCTTCGAGCTTTACGTTCGCCGCTTTTGCAGATTTTGCTAAGTTGGCCTTACGGCGAGCAGCAGTGTTCTTGTGAAGCAGGTTCTTCTTAACTGCCTTATCAATTTCGCTCTGCGCTTTAGACAGTGTGTCGCTTGATGGCTTAGCCTCGAATGCTTTTACAGCAAGCTTGATGGCACGCTTAGTTGCAACGTTTCGCTCGCGGCGAACATTTGCTTGCTTTACACGCTTAATAGCGGATTTGATGATTGGCACTAGGGTTTCTCCTTACTTCTTCGGGGGTTTAGTTAGTAGTTACAATCTAAGGGGTAATTGTAGACTAAAAGAGGGTAATTGTAAAGGGTTGCACGTAAATGCTGCTGAAACATTGACGGCTCTGTAAAGCTTATGGTACTGTATGTACAAACTTCTACGTAAAAATAAACATCAAAGGTAATGAAGGTAGCAATGAACGAAGGCCAGAACGCTCGCCAACAGATTGTTGAGAAAATCAAAAACTCAACCAATATTTTGGTAACAGTTAGTGCTGATCCGAGTGTTGATGAGCTATCGGCGGCAATAGGGCTGACGAGCATGCTCAACGGCTTAAAAAAGCACACCACTGCGGTGGTGTCGGGGAATGTGCCACCGGCAATTACATTCTTGGAGCCGGCTAAAACATTTGAAAATACTGTAGATAGCCTGCGTGATTTTATTATTGCGCTCGATAAAGAAAAGGCAGATCACTTACGGTATAAGGTTGAAGGTGATGTGGTGAAGATATTCATCACCCCATACCGCACTACCATCACACAAGATGATTTGGAGTTTTCGCAGGGTGACTATAACGTTGAGCTAGTTCTCGCACTTGGAGTGAAAGATAAAGATAACCTTGATAAGGCGCTGCAGGCGCACGGTAAGATTTTCCATGATGCAACTGTTGCAACCCTTAGCTGCGGCGACGCACCAAGTAAGCTTGGTGATGTTAATTGGCATGAGCCAAACGCAAGTAGTATTAGTGAAATGCTTGTCTCTGTAAGTGAGGCATTGAAGGGTGATTCACCAATTCTTGATGAGCAAATTGCCACAGCATTCTTAACAGGTATTGTTGCTGCAACTGATCGATTCAGCAATAACAAAACAAGCAGTAAAGTGATGACTATGGCTGCCCAACTTATGGCGGCAGGTGCAAATCAGCAATTAATTGCCGCAAAACTAGAAGAGGCGCATGAAATTGGCCCAGATAAAGATGACAGTGACGATAGCGACGACGAACGAGCCGACGGCACAACGTCGTTAGCAGAAGGCGCATCAACGAAATTATCTAAAGAGCCAAAAACAAAAAAGAAGAAGAAAGCGAGTACCGATGGGGAGCTATCGATTGCCCATGAAAAAACCGGTACGCTCGATGAAGTTGCCGCAGAAACGACCGCTGAAAACCAGGCGGCAGCAGCTAAAACAGCTGAGGACGCGTTAGCAGAGCAGCTCTCAAACGTTGTGCCGTCTGCGAGTAACACTCCGTCGGTTAGTGATTTACAACAAGATTTAGCTACGGCTAGTGCTGAGATTGAGCAAGCAGCGGCTGAACCTGCCACTCCATCTAGCGAAGCAGTACTTCCTAAGGTGGTAGCAGCTGATTCTGACGCCAATGAGCCTTCGATGGGTGGAACGCTGAATGCTACCGCCGAACAAGCTCATCATGATAAAGAACAAGAAGTAGCAACTGATCGTAATAAGAAAATTTTAAGCCACTCAAAAAGCAGCTACGTAAGCAGTAGCGACTCGCCAACCTTCCAGTCGTCGTTCAATGCTGCAGGCGAGGAGGAAAAAGCTCAAAATCAGGCAGTCGTAGATATTTTTAAAGCCCCGGCGCCGGTTATACCAGTGAAGCAGCCAAAAACCGTTCAGACACCATCTCCTGTAGAAGATTCACCAGCTCCGGTATTGCCGCCAATTGAGACCTTGGAAGATATTGATAAGAAAAACCGTGCTAAGGCTCATGAAGAAGCTCAGAATGCGATTGCACTAGCATATGAAGAAACGCCAGCACCAGCGACAAATCCAGTTGAACAAGCGGTGCAACAGGCCGCGCCGCCGCCTTCGGCTGCACCATTTAGCGCTCCACCAAGTTTGCCACCAGTGGCACCGCCGACGCCTGCAGTTGATTTTTCACAACTTCCTCCGCCACCTCCTTTGCCACCAGTCCCGGGTGCTTCAGCACCACAGGGCCCCGTCGCACCCGAGCAGCTAGGTCAGATATTCGGATCATCACCCAGCGCTCCAGCGCCTGCTTCGAATACCTCAGCAGATCCAAATCAGTTTAAGATACCTGGTCAATAACAGTACTCATTTAGCGCACAACGTGGAAACATTCCCGCGCAAGCAGCTCTTCACCGAGCTGTTTTTGTGCCTCGGCATCGCTCGCCTGCGACTGATGAGCATCCATTACAGCTAATTTTTGCGTTAGAACGTCGCGCACGTTGATTTCTCGATTGATGTAGTGCTTGTCACGTCCAATTGGCATGTAGTAATCAGTCCATTCTGTGTTGGGTGCGTGATCTTGGCTCAAGCAGAAATACCACAGCTCTCCCATGGTGACACCTTCTGGCGTGTCATTTTTAAGGCTAAAGAATTGATGTGTTGCTAAGAAGCTAGCGGCAATGTGGTCAAGGTGGCCAGTTACCCCAAGTTGATCAAATGTAATAATATCAAGCTCAATTGGTTCACTGTAGCGTTCGAGAATACGGTGCATTTCGGCGTGCAGGGCCGCACCAATAGCAATATGCATACTATGACTTAATTCACCGTCAGGGAAGTGCATAGCGGCGGTCGTGGTGGCTCCTATGAGCTGGCTTGCTCTTGCCCATTCATCAAGGCGGATTTGGGCTAAATTGGGTGCATTGTGTGGGTTGGCGCCCGCCTCGCCATCAGTGATAAGCAGCAGGTGTACGTCGGTACCAGCTTGTACTTGTTTAAGTAGGGTGCCACTAGGGCCAAAACTCTCATCATCTGGGTGGGCGAAAATACCAATCATTACACGCTTCATAGCTTTAGTATACTAGAAAGCATGAATCTACTTGAAGATGGCATACTGCTGATTGACAAACCGGCTGACTGGACAAGTTTCGACGTGGTAGCGAAGATTCGTGGGAAGCGAAAGGCGGCATTCCGCGAAGCGGGCATTACGCCCACAAAACAACAACTAAAGGTTGGGCATGCAGGCACACTTGATCCATTTGCAACCGGGCTTCTGATTATTTTACTCGGTAAGGCAACGCGACAATCAGATGAATTTCTAAAGAAAGATAAAGTGTACGAAGCTACTATTCGGCTTGGTGCTACTAGCTCAACTGGTGACCCAGAAGGGGAAATTACCCAAGAATCCACTCTGCAGCCAAGCGAGTCTGACATCCGCGAAGTATTTGGCAAATTTACTGGGCAGATTACCCAGACACCACCGGCATACAGTGCAATAAAAGTGAACGGCCAGCGCGCGTATAAGCTTGCTCGCAAAGGGCAGGCTATTGAATTACCAAGCCGTGAGGTAACAATTTTTTCGCTCGAGCTGTTATCGTATAATTACCCAAATGTAGTGCTCCGTACCAACGTAAGTTCTGGCACGTATATTCGAAGCTTGGCGCAGGATATCGGTAGCGCACTTGGCACAGGTGCCTACTGTCAGACCCTCCGTCGCACTGAAATCGATGGGATGACGATTCAAAGCGCAAGCGCTATACTGTAAGCATGTCTCAATATGTAGCGCCGCATTACTCGCACATCGTTCACGATATTAATAGTCGCGGCGGTATCACGATATACTTTGCCAAACGTGGGCACCAGGGTGATGCATGGGAGCGTCATTTCGATACGGTCATGCCACGTAGTGGTGTGCTACTGCACGAGTTTCACACGGTAGACGCTGACGACGCGCATCCGCTAAGCCCAGCGCATAACGGCTTACGTAGTGCTGCAGCTGATTATGAGACGGTTGTGTTGCCAGCAGGGTACTACGGGTCAGTGTCTAGTACAGCTGACGAACTGCCTTCGTTTCACCCAAGTGAACTACTCGCCTTAATGCCAAAGAGTAAGCATCATGTTACTGAACCTGCCCTGGAGCGCTACCAAGCGCTGCAGCGTATTCGTGAGCTACGTGCTGGTGTTGGGTCGCTAGCTTGGTTGGCCGCGTTATCAGAGCAGAGAGGCTTTAAGGGTAAGCCGGTCGTTTTGTGGGGTCGAACTCACAGTGCAAGCCTACCCAGTGTGTATGATCGAGTGGGTATTCAATCTGTCGAAGCAGTTGATCTGGATGCACCGCATCGCTACAGCTATTTACAGCCACACGGGATGTCTTGGGGTGAAGATGATATTCAGAACGTATTCGCCGCAACCTATAGACACGCCAAGACTGTCATATAAATTGACTTTTTATAGTAATAGTGCTATAATATACTAATGAATTACGAATTTCAAGTGCCTCCTACAGTTGCGCGCGAAGCTCAGTTGCGCCGTCGCTTAGTGGGGCAGTGTATGGCGAGGTTGCTTGAAAATAAAGAGGCTAACCACGACGAGCTTTCCGATGCTCGACGTGAAGTATGGCGCACTGAATTCGATGCACTTCGGCACGATCCTGATGAGGTGTACTACAGCGCTGAAGAGTAGGTAGGTTACAACTATGTATGAACAGTTATTCGAAGAACCAGACAAAGAATTCTTAGAAGCTCGGAACGCACTAGCTGATGCCTGCGAAAACCCGATATACGTTCACTATGCAAATAATGCAGGCCCTTTAGAATTACATGAGGTTGATGGCACAGAGCGGAATCCACAATTAGATGAAG
>JAAXIO010000006.1:11336-31841 GCA_012270305.1 Candidatus Saccharimonadota bacterium | reverse complement strand
GAGCGTCGGCTTGCGGAGCCGAAGGCCATAGGTTCAAATCCTGTCGGGTGTACCATAATGGAAAATTAGTTGAAATAGAGTCCGATTCTGGGCTCTTTTCTTCATTTATACAGAGGTAGAAATCGCTGACAGTTGGTGTGTAAACTTTTTTGTCTCGTGAAATCGAAAAACCGTCAGGAAATAATAATTGTTTACACCATACCTGATGTTCCTGGTCTAACTCCCAGAATTTATCCCTAAAACCTTCTACGGTATTGATAGCAAACTCTACGAAGTCAATGAAGTCTTTTTCAACTGTTTCTATAGTGCCTAGCTGTTCTTTAGTAGAACTGATTTGTTCATCCAGTGCCTCAATAGCTAAGTCTGCTCTATCGTCTGATAACTGTCCGCGAACCTGTTTAAGTACAACCTCTTTTTTATCATGCTCTAACAATTTAATGCGACTCTTTAGCGCTTCAGCTGTGTTTAGCGAAGTAGATTGCTCTATCTGCCACACGTGACGTAAACCTGCTAAAAAGTCTTCCAACTTAGCTTCGGCTATCTTGAGGTTAGATAATACATTGCTTAATTTACCGTGCAGCTCGTCTCGTAGCATATAGTTCTTATTGCAGCCGCGACACCTGTATCTGCTGTATGTGTTCCCTCTACCATTATGACAATTGTAGCCAACTATTTTAGGATTCTTAGCGCCTTCTTCTAAGCATTCCTTGCAAGTCATTATCTTAGATAGTGGAAAATCTGGATTATATTGTTTGTGAGCCTTTTTAACGACACCTTTTACGATGCTCTTAATTTCCTCGTGCTGTTCTGTAGTAATCATCGCTTTGTGTAGTCCTCTTGGATTGACTTTCCAATCTGACATTTGGACTATACCTGCATAAAAAGGGTCATTTAGCATTATCTTAAAACGATGCGTATCGAGTAGCTTGCCGGACTTTTCTCTGAAACCAGCAGCATTAATACTTGCCACAACTTCTTTGATTGAAACCCCTTCGAGTATTTGCAAGAAGCCGTTCCGCAATATAGACCACTCCGGCTCCTTCGGAATATGTAAGCCTGGAGTTTCAGAGCGTTGATAACCTGTCTTAGGATTACTTGGATAGTAGCCTGCTGCAACTCTTGCTTTCATGTTGCTCGTAGTCTTATCAATACGGCCTTGATTATCTGCCTCCCCACGAAATACATCTATCATTTCTTCCATCGTAGCTACCATACTGGTGTCGGTGGCTAGATGAGGCTTCTTGGCATATACAAGCTTTGCCCCTGCCTTCTCGCGAAATTCAACCTTCCAGTGATAGTACATTTCAATGTCACGCATGAAGCGGTCGGGCTCGTCTACGATTATAAATTGCACTTTTTTATCTGCCTTGGCGTAAGCTAGCATATCCATTAAGTCTTTTCGCTGGTAGTTTACGCCTTTCTTGCTAGACCTTTTTAAGCTCCAGAGCTTAACTATTTCAGCATTAAAGTAGTCTGCCGCATCGTATACTCGGCGCTCTTGAGCTTCAAGGCTAGAGCCTTCTATGCCCTGTTTAACGGTAGATACCCTACACAATGCAATTGCTTTTAATTTACTGTTTCCGTTCATTCTTTCTCCTTAATTAGTTCAATACAAAAGGCGGCCTCTGGGGCTACTCCCTAAGGACAGGGAACCAGAGACCGCCTATTGTATCTCAACTAATGTCCTTATAATGTAGCCACTTATAATTATACTCTTCTACCCCTGTTGTAGCAACTTATTGAGCTTGAAAATAGACCAAAAAAACTGAGCATTTTCGAGTGCTTGTTTAGTTGGTTTAACCCTGCTGAGAGTTGCTTTGTTTTCGTTGAGATAGCGAGATATTTCTCTAGCGTTCATAACTAATCTGTCATAAACCACCGTTTTAATTTTTGAGCCAGTTTCATATCGAGTATGTACTTAGCCTGATGTTCTGTGAGCGACTTCCGCCGTTTACTTTTTGCCATGTTTACCCCCGTGGCAATACCAAACATCCCCTTCAGACCAAGGGGTAATGCTAGTAGTTATAGTTGATTATTTATAGCGATATAAAAAACAAAAAGACCTAAAGTCGCTCTTGTTCAATTCATATTTTCAGTGCCGACTGGCTTAAGAGATTTATATTACTATCTTTTAATACTACCACACTGATGTAAATTTGTCAATACCTTTCTTGCTAAAAATACAAAAATCCTGTGGATAAGCTACCCAATAACAGAGGTTGCTAGATTTGATATAATGTGGGCATAGACCTAAACCACGCCTTGGCTTGGCATGGTCTGAAATCAACAAGAAGAAACAGCTCGTCATGAGTACTTCTTCTTGTTGTTGTAGCTGGAAACGGCTATAGGTAGCTTCGGCTATCGCTCGTGGCGGGCTTTTTAGTTTGTCTTCGGGATGTTGTAATATAATAAGATTTACTAACAAAAAGGATTGAACATGGTAATTGGTTTTTTTGCACTAATAGCGGCGATTATGGCAGCATTCAATCCTGACCTGGTCTGGGTATTTGTTATTCTTGTTGGACTTTATGAACTGTATGCCTTATTTATGTCTGTCAGGAAGGCGCCGCTCCTAAAGGATGAACTAGCTCATAAACTTACCCTAAACGAGCTTGAGATGTGGAAGCGATATCCAACTTTCTTAACTTATCCATTTGCTAGTCGAATGATGTCTAGTGGTTTATCAACCTTACAATTCATATCCCTAGCATTAGGTATTGTTCTCTTGTTCAGAGGCGAACCGGTTTGGGGTGTCGTGATTGCGTTGAATTATTTCTTAGCTGCTCCAATGGCAATGAAATTGAATCCACAATTTTTCTTTCATAATCAGTCACAAAAAGGTGACGCAGAAGCTAGTTCAAATCTTGAAAATATCACTACTGCCCTTCAGAAGCTACACAATTTAGAACCGCAAGAAGGTGTTGATGCTGATACTGAAAAGTCGGAATTAAATAAGACCGCTCGTAAATGGAAGGATGTTGCATGAGTCAGAAAAAAACAAGTTTGAAACTACCTATATTTCTCATTGTTGGTCCGATAGCTATGATTATTCTATCTGTATTTTTATATGCGATAGTTAACTTTGTAGTTGGTAGCTTTACTAGTGAATCGACCGTAGCTCCAAGTATCTCTGATGGGGCGAGTATTTCTCAGGGAGATAATGCAGAGCTATACGGTAGTACACCTATATTCGTAACTATCTCAAACGTCCTCTTGTTCCTACTTGGAGCACTTGGAATGCTTGCATTTGTGCCAGGACTTGTAGCTGGAATCATCTTGTTGAATAGAAGGAAGGCTAATAGAGATGCAGCTTCGTCTCATGTTAGTTCCAGCGAGAGGAACTGGGAGGACGTTCAATAATGCAACTCCCTCACTCAAAAGCTGCACAGAGCTATAAAGAGCATGTTAGGACTATCGAGCTAAATCTCAAGGATGCAACATCTGGAGAAAGAGATGACTCTTTGCTTTCTATGGTGCAAAAGCGGCTGGATGCGCTTGCTGAAAAGTACCAGTACAACGAAGAGATTGGCGCAGCCCGTTATAAACTCTACGAACTACAGGCCTTAGTTCACTACTTTAACGGTCACGATGATGACGCTCTAGACTTTATAAATCAGGCAATCGAAACCCGTGGGGAAAATTATCCAAAGGCAGAAAAACTTAAGCAACAGTTATCACCTGGCGACTCCTATGTTTCCAAAACTACGAATCCCGATAAGATGACAAAGCAGCAGCGCAGAGACCAGAAAATTGGTCTTGAAGGCTGGTTAGCGTTTTTTGTTGTGGGGGTTAGCCTCGGCATACTACTTGGAATTATCAATCTTTTTGGTTATCCATCGGTATTTAACGACCTGGCATCTATTCAAGCTCAGGCTCCCGAATTTGTTGCTGCAATGACACTGGCACTTTGGTTTGAAATATTGTCTAACGTCGCCTCAATAGCATTAGCTATCTGGCTTATCGTATTGCTCGCTCAACATAAAAAGTTAGCAAAGACGGTTGCCATTATATACCTTGTATCGAGTGCCCTGCTATTTATTGTTGACTATGCATGGATATCCTCTATATTCGACAACTTTAATTTAGGGAGCGAAGCACAGCGAGAGCTAAGTAGCGCCGCGGGTGACTCTGGCCGCAGTATTATAGGTGCTTTTATTTGGGTACCTTACTTCCTTGTTTCTAAGCGAGTAAAGAGGACACTCACAAAATGAGCCAAGGCAAACAAGACTACTCGTGGATATATGTAGGTATTGCCCTGTTGGTTGGCGGTCTAGTTGTATACCTTTTATTTCTGTCGCCTAGCTCAGGTTATGTATCGGTAAAATACCGCAGTGATAGAGTAAATATATCAGCTAATAACTTCGAGCCGCTCAACAAATCAGATTCGACGGTTAAGGCTGCATGGTATGATTCCGGTAATGAATATATGGTTATCAAGTTAGGTAGTACATATTACCATTACTGCGGTATGCCAGGTAGTGCATGGGATGGTTTAAAAACTACTTCTCTACCTTATGAATATTATCAAGACAGTATTAAGGGCAATTTTGACTGTCGAATTAATCCTGTTCCGAGTTATTGATAATGAAGAATGCTATTACCATTAACAAATACTTACTAGTCTTTTTGATAGCTGCTGCATTGGTTGCTGGCACTTATGCGGGTTTTTATTATACTAATCAGCATTACCTAGGCAAGGAAGAGATGACACTTAGCCAAGAGACTGAAACCGACCAAAAGAATTTGATATGCGAAGCAAGGGTTCAGCGTGGTAAAACGGGAGAAGTTAAAAGTGATTACTTCATTTTTGAACGTAGCGCACAGCAGGAAGATTGTGAAAGATATATAGACTACAAGAACATTCCAGACGACACAGAAACGTTTTGGATGGGCTTCTAATCATATAGCCGTACATAGCCAAAACATCTATAGATAGCCGAATCTATCTCTTCTCAGATAGTATCCGCGGCTTTACATGCTTATTGTTGAGGTTTGCCAGACGCAACATTAGCTAGTTGCTTCTGTTTAGAAGTTTTTGCAATTATAACCGCCTCATCCGCCAAAGCTTGAGACTCGTTAAGCTCTTTCTTGACTCGTATATCATCGAGAATCTTACTCTTATCAATATCGAGGTCATCTAAGAGAAAATCATGCCTTACCTCAAAAGATGTAAACACGTCATCCCAACTTAGGGCATAAATATAAAAATTATCTTCGTGACTGACCAGGAACTCTTTACCGAGATGCCTAAAAGTCTCGTATTTACTCGTTACTTCGTCTTTCACATTTGCGCCAATAATAAACATGTGCCATTCACGCATACGACTGTTAAACGCATCGTCTTTGCGAAGTATGTCTCTATAATCTTCAATTTGCCGAAACTGCTCAGTTCCTACATTTACATTGGGTCTTTTTAGCTCAACTATCAGATTCTGTTTCTTATAGTTCAGGCCACTTAAGCCATTAGATATTTTTCTATGTCTGACTAAAAATAAGTCAGGCCTTCTGTCACTTTTTTCTGCTTCGGTTGAAGACCTGTCATCGTTAATCATCTGTAAATATTTTTCTTCTAACTGTTTAAATGAGGTATCTGCACTTACTAAATTGTATTCCTCACCGAACAACCAAAAGTTATTCTCAATAGCGTCTTGGAGCTGTCCACGCTCTGTAGTAGTCTTCGTGAACTTAAACACCAACTCTCTTAGTATCTCAATCACTGCATACCTGGACTCAAGCGTTTTTAGGAGTTTTATTACACCAGATAACTTAGTCCTTCTCAAAAGTTCGGCTAGCTCCTTTCGCTCATCGCTTGTAAGGTCAACTACGCTTGATAGGATGTCGAGAACATGCTCCCTTTCATCAGACTTAAGGGATAGACTTAGAAGGCCAAGTAGTGATTTTTCCTGAGGTTTACTTATATCTATGAAAAGTGTTGGAGCTGTTTTATATACTCCTTTTAGTACTTCGGTGTAGTTCTCTTCTTCTTGTTGACCCAACATGTCGTTGCTGAATGTAGGTAAAGTTCCGCGTTCTCGAAACCTCTCAATCGCACCTTCTGAGTCATTGGATAGGAAATCATCGCGTTTTTCAGCAACATAACCTTTTAAATTGTCGATTAATTGCTTATACACGGTATCATGCTGGTCATTGTCTACACCATCTAAAGCCAGCTCGGTAGTAATCGAATCTGTTGTTTTTGAGAATGAAAACGTGTCGAAATAGCTCGATTGTACATAAACGCTATGAACAAAGCCGTACGCTCTGCCTCCAATCTTATTAAAACCGGTAGCTGCTCTTTCCTTTAGTTGCTGGCGACTATCAAGAAAATAAAAATGTGAATCTGTACCAATTTTGTCTTTCCATTGAATAAAGTTTGCAGTAAATTTGAAACTACGATTTTCATCATCTTTATCATTTATGATTATTTCTTTAGCCTCATATAACTCAATGAAATCAGAATGATTCAGCTTTTCTCCATTGATGAATATATCAAGATTTTTTCCTTGATTT
The DNA here is from genome assembly GCA_012270305.1 of Candidatus Saccharimonadota bacterium. GTDB lineage: Bacteria > Patescibacteriota > Saccharimonadia > Saccharimonadales > Saccharimonadaceae > UBA1020. The sequence goes on along the minus strand of JAAXIO010000006.1, from coordinate 25,331 downwards.
ATTTGTAGGTACCATCCGAACTCTAAAGACAAATCCTTTTTAAAATCCTCAGATTCAATGTAGTCTACATCTAGAGATTCTTTAGGCAACCTAAACTCAACCTTAGTCCCTGTGGAACTTTCTATTTGCTTAGGTTCCGTGAGCTCGTACTTTTCACGCTTCGATTCATCTATTTGTATCGTGTAGAACTGACTAGTACCGTCCTTATCCTTATAGGTTGTGTACCATATTGCACGGCTAGAAAATGCCAGAAATGATAGCCGTCCTTTCCCTTTGCCGCCTTTGGTAAATCTTGTTTGCTTTATCGAGTCTAAGAATGAACCAAATGTTTTGTGAACTGTTGAATAGTCGATTCCTGCACCGTTATCTTCAACGTAGAAGTTTTTGACTGCCTTGGCCTCGGCTGCCATTCGCTCAGACACAATATCAATCCTGGTAGCATCGGCTTCAATTGCATTCCATACGTATTGCATGACAGCAGAGGATAGACCTCGAGGCAAGCCCGCACGGGCGACACTTCCATTCGTAACCTTCATAGTTCTTTCCATATGTATGGATATTTTATAACTTTTTATTATCATTCTCAAAGGATAAGCTGTTATATAACCACATAGGATTACTATATGGTGTGCGGCGTCGCCACCCACACCCCACCGTGCTGCCTATGCCAGTAACTTTTCCTTAACAGAAAAACTAAATTTCTCTAAATTAATAACACCTTTATTAATTTCAAGTCGCGCTGCATCATCATTTGTGATATTTCCAGATAGAATCAGCTCGAAACTTTCCGCTAGTTTATCTGACACCGATTCAGGGCTTGGGCTTGAAGTTGAATAAATAACTTTCATATTAGCATCGTTCGCTACATGGTTGAGATTAATGAGAGCTTCTTCAAAACGGCTTAGGTCTACACGTGCCATATCGTTTTCTTCGATGTAGACGAATATAAGAGGACTGAAAGTGTTTTCAGTTACTCGCTTTTGGGCTATCTCTACCAACTCATCCAGCTTGTCCAGCCCGCTTGTGGGGTCTAACACTACGTCAAATAGCAAGTATTCTGGATTAATATCTTCAGGTGTGACGAACTCGACTTGCTTCATATCGAATATGGCGAGCTTAAGCTCATCTGGCGAGCGAGACTGAATATATCTATCAATTAGCCTATGTACTAGATAGCTCTTCCCGCTTCCACTCTGTCCGATTAGCAGCATAGTGTTATGTGCGTTGAACGTAAAGTAGTCGGCATTTGTCGTGTTCATGGCTTAATTATACGCCAGAATAAACTAGTCGGTAATGTAGAGAATAGAAATACCAATAAACATCTATTGAGTAGGTGCTTATTTATAGCTCTATTACTATGTGTATATTTAGGCTGGGATATACTAATCACGTTTCTGTATCTGTAATCTATAACTCCTATATATTGGCTCTAATATGCTTCGCCAACGCTCACCTTCTTGCTTGAGTTTTGTGTAAACATTCTTGTCGGTGGTGTACCAATTTCTATGTAACATGAAAATTACCTCATCAGAGGTAATTTTTGTTTGACATTCAGTGTCGTATTCAACTAAGAAAGAGCAACTACTAGAAATAAAATGGCAAGTATCGAAGCAATAGGTGTCATTAAATTTCTCTCAGCCTTGCTGCGTGAAATACCGTTCATAATAATTCCCAAGAAGAAATATCCCGTTAACACCCAAACGCCCGTACTTAATACAATATCGGAGAATGGTGTCGAGACGACGCCGGCTTTGCCTAGAATAAATGTAGCGAAGATAGTATATAGCGAAATAGATATGGCACTTCCAACTCGAAGTTTAATCGGCAGGACATTATGTTGACCGCCCCATGCGAATTTACCAATCGGAGCGCCCAATACTAAAGCAATTTGAAATATTCCTAATCCCACCAACAGTGCGCATGCGACGTATGAAGCAAGTTCGATCATAACTTCATGATACCAAAACAACTTAAGAAATTTCGATCAGCTTATTTCTAACTTCGTATAGTTTTCTTTGGTGATGTCACAAGCTTTGGTTCTATGGCGCGGTAGCTTTAGCTGAAGCTAGCCATAGGTCGTGGAACGTCGTGAAATTCTTGTAAAAGCTTGCTTTTACAAGAATGAACAAGCGGAGGAGCGGAATAGTGTGGAGCGATGATTCTGTCGGGTGTACTAATTTTATGCAGCAAAAAACCTACCTCCCGAGAGGTAAGTTTTTATATTTAACTGATCCTATCACCACTGCCAAGTCGATAGTATAGTGTCTACATCTTCCGTAGATATCTGTTCGAGGCTAAGGTAAGCGTAACCACCTCGCATAGGAACTACAACGGTTGTATCACCATTTGGATCGACGATTTTCCGTGCCTCAATGCCGTCGAGGCTTGTAAAGTCGGTTGTTATTCTGCCGCCATTGGTATTCATACTAGCCGCTTGTTCATCGATAGATGCATCCGAGGCAGATTGTGGGGCGTATAGCTTAAGGTGAGCGACGTCATCCACGAGGGCCAAGGTTGGCGGGCTGGTGCATAGGTTGTAGTCTGAACAAAGTTCCTCGCTATTCGCAATTCGCCATGAGCTTGGGTACTGAAAGGACTTTGCATAGGTACCTGCATCATCCGAAGTAAAGGTGGCGTAGTTAGATGGTTGGACTTCTTCGGTATCATCGCTTGCGGCATCTTTAGTGGTGGCTTTTGATGATGTTTCCTTTTCAGTGGCTTCATCACTTGATACAAAGTTTTGCCAGAAGATAAATCCGAGCGCAGCAATCAGTGCTACGCTGAGCAAACTTACTACGATAATATGCACTGAGCCATTTTGGTGTTTCATGCCACCATCCTTAGTTATTTTTTGATTATAGCACCCCGGGTTAAAAATAAATCGAACTTTGTTCATTTTAATGAAACATAGTTAAACCTCTGCAAATAGATATCGAATGAAGATAAAGCCCCAGAATTATATACCTCAATTCCTTATTGATAATGGCTTCACACTAACGCTTGTTATTTACTGGCTATGCAATGAAGTTTGGTTTTACTAAATTAATTAATCGGTAATTAATAAGTTGTCGTTTGAGGCTATCTTTTTGCACCTGTGATGCAGTTTTACCCATCATGGGGCGGCGCATAGCCCCACTGTTCTGGCCATTCTGACTGCCTGGCGCTTAAACTAAGTCGATCTTTAATAGCCTTGTCTGCAAACGAGCGTAGCATCTTGTCAGAGGTCTGCTCGATTATTTTATATCCAAGTAGGTTATCGCTTAAAAACTGGATACGTAGATACTTAATAAACTGTTTATCAAATTCATCCCCTTTCAGGTCCATTAAGCTGGTGGTTGTGTTTTCGAATTCGCTTAGGGTGACGTAACGTGGCAAGCGCACATCTTTCGTGTCGGCGTTATCTGCAGGATCAATACCAAGCTGGGAGATGGCCTTTTGTTCAGCTTGGATGATCCCTGTGAAGTCGGCAGCTAGTTGCTTCAGTTCCTGATGCTCTGCATGAGATTCAGCTAGTTGTAGCAATGGTAACGTGTCGGCGTGTTGCGCTAGTAAGTTAGCGACGTACGATGCATCGACAGTCTTGTCATACCCAGACGGAGACGCATCGGTCTTTAGTGCCCTTTCAGCTTGTTTTGTTTGATCGGCTTGTAATTTAGAGTAGACTGCGTAGCCGGCGCTGGATATACCGACTACGACAACACTGGCAATGATAACTTTTTTCATAGGATCCTCCCCTGCCGGGCAATTAGTAGCCCCAGTCTTGCTGCCATTGCTTCATTTTCTGAATCTCACTTTCTTGAGCCGTTATAACATCACGTGCAAGCATTTTTAACTCAGTGTGAGCGGCGTTCTTTTCAGCTGGGCGTGACATCTCCACGGCTTGTGAGTGGTGGAGTATCATTTGAACAAGAAATTCTTTATCGTATGCTGCACCCTCTTTGTCCCTGAGCGCCTCTTGCATATCAACCATGTCACCTGCCATTTCTGTGCCGCCACCGCCATGGGCACCATGACCGCCGCTATACGTTTTCTCGTATCCCCAGTTTTCTTGCCACATCGTCATTTTTCGCATCTCGTCTGATTGTGAGGCGATAATATCGCTAGCTAATTGACGAATTTCAGGACGGGTTGATTTTGCGAGTGCCTGCTCGGACATATTTACGGCACCTTCGTGATGAGCGAGCATCCCAGCAATGTATTGCTCGTCGAAATCGTCACCGTAAAGGGCTTGATACTGCTCAGTTAGATTTGCATACGTTCTAGTGTTATTATCGTTTGAATTGCTCATAATATTACGTTGAGTGAGAATCACCGCGCCTAACAACAGTGCAGTTGTACCAATTATTAGGCTACTTACGAGAATGGTTCGCTTATTCATAGTATTATCCTGCCAGTGGCTCTGGGCTTTTGTTAACATTAGTATTGTAGTAATTAATGATTGTTTGCTTATCGTATTTGTCTAATTTTAAGCTTCTATTCCAGGAGCTTAAAGTAAGTACACTATCGTTATCTAGGCGTGGTGCAACTATCACTTTTGCAGGTGTGAATCCGTTTTGGCTGAATGGTTCAACGACAAGATTTTTCAACTGCTCAAGATCGTTTTCGGGGAGACTATCTGTATATGTTATATAGATACCTCCATGCTCTAGGTTATGTAATGTGTTAACGTCTTCCTGCGGGGTGTCGTATACCCCCCATGCTATTGGCGCTGCGTGGTCACCGGAGGTAGGTGGTTCAGTGCCGTTATATATTTTATGCTGAACATGTTTACCGCCTACGTCTTCCTGAGCAACCCCAAGCCTAGGTGTTTCGTGTGATTTGATATAAAATGCTCCACCGAAGAATAGCGTAGTGATGACTACTAGAGATGTATATAATTTGTTCATAATTCCTTTCCAGATGCTTGGTGAATAGAGAATGAACGCTAAATTAGCGACTCGTTTGCGCTAGTCCTTGAAGGATTACGATATCTGGCGGTATCCAAGATGACTGTGAATACAGAAAAGCCGTCATGGTATGGGTCTCTTTTTGTGTTGCGTCGATGCTTGGATTGTTTGTTGGAGTGCTGAACTGGCGTAGCTGTTTCTTAAAAGATATCCGAGGTACTTTTACTTTTTTTATCTGTATTGGCAGACAGCTGGTTTGACATGAGCCAGAATTTTCTTGCGTATGGTTTTTAGTGGCATGATGTTTTACAGGGGCTAATGAAGGTATTAATATGCCAGCATGAAAGCCAAAAATTAACGATATAAAGACCGTCAGCGTTTTTACGTATATGTGAGGCATACTCATTTCTATTCATTTTAGCAAAAACAACTGGCTGTTTAAGTGCATACCCATGTGGGGTATACTAAATTAGATGAACAGCTCAATAAATTCTATGGCAGTCAGCGCTACCCTACATTGCTTAACGGGCTGTGCTATTGGTGAAGTGAGCGGGTTAATTATTGGTACACTATTTGGGCTCGATGTCTGGTTAACAATATTGATTTCTATAGTATTAGCCTTTGTGTTTGGCTTTCTACTGTCGTCTGTGCCATTGATGAAATCCGGTATGACATTTTGGGCATCCCTATCGATTGTTGTGTACGCTGATACATTATCAATTGCCACAATGGAAGTTGTCGATAATATCGTGATGGCCGTTATTCCTGGTGCTATGGGCGCGGGGTTAGTAAACCCCTTATTCTGGGTGGCTATGCCGGTAGCATTAACGGTCGCATTTTTTGCTGCCCTACCAGTCAATGTGTATCTTTTGAAACGCAATAAGGGCCATGCTCTTACTATGAAACATTTAGAACACCATCATTAGGAGACATGGTATGAACAACTACGGGTATGCAGACAACAAACTGGCGCTGTCGAAACGACTTCGCCGGATAGAGGGACAGGTGCGAGGAATCAATACTATGATTCAAGATGATGTATATTGTATCGATATTCTAACTCAAGTTAGTGCCGTGCGATCAGCGCTCGATAAGGTGGCGCTTGAGTTAGTGCGTGATCACGCAAACCATTGTCTGCATGACGACAGTATAATGCCAGGGGCTGCAAAGAATAAAGCAGATGAACTAGTGACCGCAATCGGAAGGATGTTGTAAGTATGGACACAAAACCACTTATTTACGGGCTGATTGGGTTCTTTATTGGCGGACTGTTGGTTTCGGTGGCTGCAACAACATTTGAAAAGGATGCACTTATCAACGAACCTAATTCTCACTTAAAAAAATAGAAAGAGAGCTCCTAAGTTGCGGAGCTCTCTGGTGATTGTGCTACATTAGCCTTCAATGGTAACTTGCTTCGGTTTTGGCAATTCTTTGAAGCCTATAGTTATGTGAAGCACGCCGTTTTTCATATTGGCTTTAATAGTGCTATCGTCGGCAACTTCGGGCAAACGAATTGAGCGGTAAAAGCTCGAACTGCTTTCCCGAATAACATATTTCTTATCGTCATCCTTTTTCGATTCGTGGCGCTCCGCCCGAATAACTAGATTACCCTTGTCGATGTGAATGTCGATATCTTTTTTGTCGAAGTGTGGCAAGTGCGCTTCAATGTGCAGTTCTTTATCGTCTTTTGTGTATACATCTGTTGTAGGCATCTGCATGCTTTTGATCGGCGAAAACCAATCATCTGCAAAGAATTGTTTTTGCAAGGCTTGTATTTCCGCAAATGGATCAAATTTAATGAGATTACTCATAGCGATTGTCCTCCTTTATTGATTAATTACGGAAAAGGTTACCCTTTTCTATTTCTGGTATATCAAAATTAGCACTCTAATGTCAAGAGTGCTAATTGTTGTAATAAAGTACTAGGTACTTTGGCTGCGAATGTCGTCCATTCGCGGGTCTTCTCGTTCGATTGGGCCGTAATCTTCTGGATAGGCTGTACTAGACGCCAGTATCGCGAATAAAAAGAATAGGCCAACTATAGTCAGTACAAGAAACGATAGCGCAGTTGAAATAGAGCCCATAATAATACCAGCCAAGCCCATTTCTTTACGGTGAGGGTTTTTCCGACTCATAACACCAGTAATAATTGCAGCAATACCCGTGAGTGCACCCATACCGACGAGTGAGGTTACGCCAAGGATTAACGATGCAATGGCTAGCCCGTTTTCCTCGGGTTGCTTATGCCGATGATGAGAACTGTGGGTTGAATGTGCTGTCATGCATTAAGTGTAGCACTTTCGCTATTGTAAATAACAACGCGGGACTTTTACTATTTTTGTATAATCATTAGCATGAAGCGAATAAAAGGATTCACGATTGTGGAGTTATTAATAGTCATCGTTGTCATTGCTATTCTGGCAGCCATAAGCGTTGTGGCATACAACGGCATTCAGAATCGCTCTAAAGAGTCTGTTGCGGCGCAAGAGCTGAATGACTTATATAAGGCAATCTTTCTCGCGCGAATTAATCGGAGTCAATCTCTCTATGCCATAACGGGGTCTAATCATACATCGCAGGATGGCGGCTGCTTTAGCGCGTACCCAGGTACATTTGCAAAAAGCCATAGTTGCTGGACTGTCACTACTACATCGCTGGAGCGAATTGCTGCAGCTGCGAATGTTAACCTGAGTGGTGTTATTGATGGTGACCCATGGGGCGCCCCCTACTATCTAGACGAAAATGAAGAGGACAATTATAACAACGAAGGTATGTGTCGAGATGATGTGATGGGTACTTACAAGAACCCAATGCCAAACCCCCGAGATGGGTATGCTCTAGCAAATGGGGGTGCTACTGGATATAACTGGGTGCGAAAACCAATCGTTATTCCAAATTATGCCGCAAGCTGTTCCTAGCGAATCACGTTGAGTATTTGCTAAAATAAATTAACAGTACGGAGAGGTGCAGGAGTGGTTGAACTGGCTTGTCTCGAAAACAAGTGTGCGGCAACGTACCGAGGGTTCGAATCCCTCTCTCTCCGCCAGGAGAAATAGCTTCATTTGCCCCAGCGGGGTATATGAAGCTATTTTCTTTGGATGGTCATGGTCGGGAACGGCTAATAACTCAACCTCTGCTGGCCCTGAGCTGTAGAAGTTCATCACACTTACGTGCTACAGTACGCGTATGATAGCCAGTACTACTGAAATACGTATAAATGTACTTACTCAAAATGTACTGCACGATGTCACCCGTAGTAAGGATGAGCTGATTGCATGGCAGGATGATCGCGTAGCTGCTATTGCGAACAATCTACAGGCTTTCCCTGGTTCTCTCGATGTTGTAGGAGTGCAAGAAGCTTATAAAAGCCCGCACCAGCACAACGGTGAGGCTCTGGCTCAAAAATGTGGGTATAATACTGGCGAATGGCTGCAGCATAACGAAAAACCACACGTACACTCCTCTACCGGTAGATCCAATGAATACATAGGACTATTTGGAGCAATGGTTGATCCGGCTAATGTATGCAAACTTGAACTTGGGGATAACCGTCGTGCACTGCTAACAACAATTGCCGGCGTAGCACTGGTAACGTTGCATTTACGCGCAGGTGGCTATAAAGCCTGGCCACTTCGTCGAGCACAGGCACAAGCACTCGGTCAACATCTAGAGCAATATGAAGACGTTGTACTATTCGGCGATTTTAATGAACCACCAATTAAATTAGTTGCGCCTGGACGGAGTGTATTTGAAAAACAAGGATATCGATCAGTGTTTTCGTCACTAGATCAATCGCATCCCAAGACATTCCCTGTTGGAAGTTATGCAGATGTATACGGCATGAGAAGTCGTTGGTCACTTGATGACATTATGATTCGAGGTAGCCGAGTGCAAACACTTGCAGCCGGAGTTATTTCGCAGGTTACGGGTGACGCCACTGACCATAGCGGTATATGGGCAACACTCAACATCACTCCCCCATTACATGACTGAACCCCCGACGAGCGGAGCTCCAGCCAGGGGTAGTAGGGCCATGATTTTACGTCTTCAGATCGCGAATTGCCTCTTCAGGCGCATGCGTTAGAAGCACGGGATCGATGCCGACAATACGTACACCGTACGTTTCGCGCAGCCGCACCAGTAGCTGACACAGTTGCATGGGCACAGTGCCAACATCCTGGCTGATCGTGATGACGGGGAGACCGTTCGCATCCGCATTGAATGACTCTACGCTGCGAATGAACACCTTGTGGAGTTGATTCAGTATGTAGTTTTCGAGTGCATCGTTGCCTTCCTGGGCACGCTTGACCTGATAAACCTTGGTAATCGAGTTGTAGATGTGCTCTTCCTCGTCAATCACCTGCCAGTCAACAACTAGAACTGCCCAAACATTTTTGCCTCGAAAGGTAAAACGAATTGGCTTGTCCAGTTCAGGCTCTTCGGGCGAGCTACGTACGCGAACACTCTGCACTACTACGTCGTACCAGTGTTTTACGTAGAAATGCTTCCTTCCAGGTCGCAAAAGCTTACGGCTGCCATCGCGCTTGGTGACAATTTTGCCCCAGCGGCGTCGGTAGCCACGCTCGCCTTCTTCGAGGTTCTCGTTTGCGAACACCCCATGTCGCACCAGGAAGAATAGTGCCAGTCCTGAACCAGCGATGATACTGCTCCACTTCACCGCGCTCAGCACGCTGAAGTCGCCAGACATCAACTCGGTGGCAAGACCAGGCCCAGCGAACGATGTGACCACGGTCAACGCTGAAACGCCGCCTGTCATCCAGATAGTCTTCTTATTCATGTTCACCGTGGTACACCTCCTAGTAATGTTGACCACAGATGTCTTCACAGTATCACGTACACGCTAGGCTGAATAGCTATTTCTCTGTCATATGGGCGAACAGTATACTAGTTGTATGGAACCAAGTATTTTTACGAAGATTATCAACGGTGAACTTCCCTGCCACAAGGTGTACGAAGACGATAAAACGATTGCCTTTTTAACCATCGACCCTGTGCGTGATGGCCACACATTGGTAGTGCCAAAGCAGCAAGTGGATCAGTACATCGATTTAGCCGACGACGATTACGACGCCTTATGGCGAAGCGTTAAGGTGGTGGCGGCGAAAGTCCGCAATGAAATGGGCAAAGAACGCGTTGGCGTGGTGATTAAAGGGGTTGATGTGCCGCACGCGCATGTGCACCTTATTCCGTTTAACGAAGGTGAAAGCCTGCGTGAAGGTGGTGGGCACTCCAGCGAACCCGACCATGAACGATTAGCTGCTATTGCCGATAGGCTACGTATTACGTGATTACCGTTTTAGCGATTGGTAAAAAGCACGAGCCATGGATTACGCCGGGGCTAGAACGCTACGAAAAGCGCCTAAAAGCCCCGTGGAACTTACAATGGATACTTTTGCCACATAGCTCGTTAGAAGGCCTAAAGGCACGCCAGGAAGAGTCAGAGCGGCTACTTTCGCGCATAGATACTGCAGATTTTGTGCTGTTGCTTGATGAGCGCGGTAAAATGCTCGATTCGCCCGCTTTTTCGGCGCTATTCGAGCGCTTACAGGTGCAGTCAAGGCGTATTATGGTGGTAATTGGTGGAGCATACGGAGTAGGTGATGAATTAATGGCCCGTGCTGATGAGACAGTTTCGCTATCGGTTATGGTGTTCCCCCACCAGCTAGTGCGCCTACTGCTCGCCGAACAAGTGTATCGGGCACAGTCGATTGCTGCAGGCTCGAAATACCACCACTCTTGATATAACCCACTTGCAATTCATACTAGTATTGACAATTTATCAAGCTTGTGCTAATATAAAAACATAACAAATTAAAAATAAACACATGTTCGATATTACCTTCACCACACCAATCTCACTCTTCATCGCCATGGCTGCGCTGAGCGGCGTTGCGGTACACGACACAAAAATAGATAAACTTGCCTCGAGTTTTATGGCACATTCGGCTATTAGCTCGCAAACCGAGGCCTCGCATGTTAAGTTTGTGACCGACCCGCATACGCATGTTGAACGTATGAGTTTCTCAAATAGCTCAGAAGCTCGGATTGCCCCACGTCTTGGTGACCAAAAGAAGCACGTACTGCAAAAGAATGTGCCAAAAGGCGGCCATGCCTTTGATGGCTATCGTCTTCCCATTGCGTAGTGTAACTACTACTCAGCGATAACTTGCAGTTCTGCTGACAACCGTTCAATCAACTGCTTGGTTTCTTCGGCTTCTTTACGTGACTGGTCTACCAGTTCTGCGGGTGCTTGTAATACATAGCGATCATTTGATAGCCTGGCGGCCAGGTTTTTGAGTCGGGCTTTGGCTTCGGCAAGACGCACTTCAAGGTTTGACTGGTGCTCATAAAGAGTTTTTTCGTCGATCACCAGCCAAGCTTCACGGCCTGAATTAGCCAGTCGTAGTCCCCTAGGTTCTTCGGTATGTTCAATCGTTTCTAGACGTGCCAGCTGTTTAATGAGGTTAGCGTTATCAGCGACTAAGCTATCGTTTTGGTAGTGCATCGTATATTTGTTGTTACCGGGGAGTTCACTCGACACAAAGCGAATTTCACTGACCAGCTGCTGAAGGCGCTCGAATTGAGCTGCGGCAATGTCATCGTAGTCACCACCAGTTGGCCACTCAGCACGAATCAGCATACTTCCCTCTTTGTACCATGGCAGCGTTTGCCAGATGGTCTCGGTTACGAACGGAGCAAATGGATGGGCAAGCTTTAGGCTGGTATCAAGTACCCACGCAAGCATATCCGGGTTGTCGTGCCGTTTGCTGGCTTCGATATACCAGTCGGCTACTACACTCCATATTGTGTGATATACCGCTTCTGAGGCTTCGGCAAAGCGGTACTCGGCCAAGAGTTGCTCCACTTGAATAGCAGCATTTAGGAGTTCTCGTCGCACCCAGTGGTCGGCCAGGCTGGTTGGGTATACCTCTTTCAGCTGGTACTGCTCTCCTAGTTTATCTTCGATAAAGCGCGCGATATTCCACAATTTATTGCAGAAGTTACGGCCAGCGACTACTTTCGTAGTACTAAAGGCTTGGTCTTGGCCAGCTGAGCGAGCGGCTACGAGTCCGAGACGCAAGGCATCGGAGCCATACTCGGTGAGCGTTTCGATAGGGTTAATCACGTTGCCTTTTGACTTGCTCATCTTTTGGCCATGTTCATCGAGAACCAAACCGTGTAAATACACGTCTTTAAACGGCACCTGACCGGTGATTTTAAGGCCCAGCATAATCATGCGCGATACCCATGGGTAAAGAATGTCGTGACCGGTTTCCATAACGGCATTCGGGTAAAAGCGCGACAGGTCGCCGTTTTGCTGGTAGTCGGTAGTTATAAACGGCCATTGGCCACTAGTGAACCAAGTGTCAAACGTATCTTCTTCGCGATTGTAACGAGTGCCATTGACAGTAATGAACGGCTGGTCAACGCGTTCGTCAAAAATCCAATCGTCTGGGTCAGTTTCACTTTGGAAGGCTGGAATAGGAATGCCCCAAGGGATTTGTCGAGATAAGTTCCAGTCACGAATATTACTCAGGTAGTTAATGAGCTGTTTCCCGCGCGCCTCTGGGTGGAACCTTACCTTCCCTTCCCTGATCGCGGCAATAGCTTCTTGTGCAAGTGGCTCCATGCGTATAAACCACTGGTCTTTTATTAGGGGCTGGATAATACTGCCACATTTGTAGCAATGACCTACTGCGTGTTCTAATTCTGTTTCACCTCGTAGTAGCTCAGCAACCTCTAGTTCACGTAAAACGCGGTTTCGTGCTTCTTCAGCCGTCAATCCCATGTATGCCTGGGGTACGTTGATCATTGAGCCATCAAAGTCTATGACTTGCAGCTGTTCTAAGTTATGTCGCTTCCCTATCTCAAAGTCGTTTGGATCATGCGCAGGCGTTATTTTCACTGCACCGGTACCAAATGACTGGTCAACGTAGTCATCAGCAATAATTGGGATTTGTTTATTAACGAGCGGCAGTTGAATATACGTACCTACTAGCTGCTTATAGCGTTCGTCGTCTGGATGAACTGCTACAGCTACGTCACCGAGTAAGGTTTCGGGTCGGGTGGTTGCAATGATAATCTCACTTGATCCATCGACTGTAGGGTAGGCAATTTTGTATAACTTCCCTTTTTCATTCTTATGCTCCACTTCAATATCGGCAAAACTTGTGTGGTGAGTTGTGCAGTAGTTAACAATCCGCTCACCTCTGTAAATAAGGCCCTCATCCCATAGCTGTTTAAATGTTTTATAAGCAGTAGTAATCACTTTCTCATCAAGTGTGAAAACCAGATCTTCCCAACTTGCACTAACGCCAAGGGCACGTAGCTGCAATTCCATGTCGCCACGTTTTTTATCAACAAAATCCCAAACTTGGGCATACAACTGCTCACGTGAAAATTCAAAGCGGCTCTTACCTTTCGCAGCGAGCTCTCGTTCGTATACCACCCATGTTTCAAACCCGGCGTGGTCGGCACCTGGAATGTAGATCGTATCCCGACCTTTCATGCGGTAAAAGCGAATCAGTATATCTTCGAGATCTGCCATGAGAGCGTGACCGATGTGAAGATTGCCATTGGCATTTGGTGGTGGCATCACTATGGCATATGGCTCACCCTGACCTGTGGGTTTAAATGCGCCACTGGATTCCCACATGGAGTAGATGGTTGGTTCGTAATTAGTTGGTTCGTATGCTTTCGGTAATTTCATATAAAGTTTTCACGTGAAAAGTCACATGGTAAGTATCTTCACGTGAAAATGGATTCAAAATCACGTGGCTCACCTCTTAAATTGTATGTATGTAGTATAGCACAATGCAGCCAGGCAAGACGCGTTATAATAGGGCAATGATTGATGTAATAACATGTACCGACCGGGTGCAGTGGGATGATTTTGTAAAAACAAACGATGGTCATCCACTCCAGCTGTGGGGCTGGGGAGAAGTAAAAGCGGCTCATGGCTGGAGTGTTGAACGCGTGCGAGTAGGGCAGGGTGGGGCACAGCTGCTGATTAAAAGACTACCTGCGCCGTTTGGTCCACTTGTGTATATTCCGCGCGGTCCCGTAGGTAGCATGCTTAAAAGTGAAG
>JAAXIO010000006.1:0-11236 GCA_012270305.1 Candidatus Saccharimonadota bacterium | reverse complement strand
GCATTCTTGTGGCCGGTTGTTACGCCGGCAGTAGCATTTGAGCTGTACGGCGGCATGAGTGATGAGGGACAGGCACTACGGGCAAATTACCACCTGAAGTGGAGTGTCATACGGGCTATGAAACAACGCGGAATAGAACGTTACGACGTAAACGGCCTACTGAACGACGGGGTGACATCGTTTAAGAAAGGTTTTATTCCCGTGGAAACAACCATGAGCGGTACACTTGATTACCCAATGTCACCACTCTACGTAGTGTGGAGCGGGTTGCTGCCTGCTATCAAGCGGGTGCTTCGAGCAATTCGTTAGGATTTGTTCCAGAGCGTATCGTTCATAGAAATGCTTGGACGAACAGATACTTCATCGACAGGGGTTGGTGGCACAACTTGCGCGTGATAGTAGCCAAGTGCGGCGATCATGGCGCCATTGTCGGTACAAAGACTGATCGGCGCGTACTCAATTGGCAAGGGAAGTCGTTCTGATAGTTGACGGCGTAGTTCGCTATTGGCAGCAACGCCGCCAGCAATCACAACAGAGGCAGGGCTAAACTCATCTACCGCCTTCACAGTGGCATCGACGAGCGTTTTGACTGCTGTGTACTGGAAACTAGCAGCAAAGTCTGCCCTCTGCACGTCGTTTAAGCGGTCTGAGAGCTCATGCGAAGGAAAAGTATGGTCTACACCCACTTCACGCTGAATGGCCCTTAGAACGGCTGTTTTAAGGCCTGAGAATGAAAATTCATACGGACTTTTTAGTTTAGCTTTAGGCAATGTATAGGAGGTTGGATCGCCGTGCTGCGCGGTTTTAGTAATGGCAGGACCACCAGGGTAGGGTAGGCCGAGCATGCGTGCAACTTTATCGAAGGCCTCACCTACGGCGTCATCGAGCGTTTCGCCAAGTAGTTCGTAGTCGCCATGATTTTTGAATAAGACGAGTTGTGAGTGAAGCCCACTGACAGCGAGAGCGAGCATAGGGAACGTGGGCTGCTTTGAAGGAAGGCTGCCTGAAGTTGATACATCTGTCTGCTCAACAATGAAGTTGGCATAGATATGGCCTTCAACGTGGTGCACCGGATACAGCGGTTTGTTGTGTAGCTCAGCCAGTGTTCGCGCTGCTAAAACACCGACGAGTAGTGAGCCGATGAGTCCAGGAGCGTAAGCGACGGCAATGGCATCGATGTCATCCCAGGTAACGTGCGCATCGCGAAGGGCTTTTTTAATGATTGGGTTAATTACTTCAATATGTGAACGAGCAGCAACCTCGGGTACAACGCCGCCATATTCGGCATGAATGTCGACCTGGGAATGCACAACATTTGACAGTAGCCGCTTGCCATCTGCTACAACTGCTGCCGACGTTTCGTCGCAACTTGATTCGATTCCAAGAATAATCATTGTGTAAACAGTATAGCGCAGGCACAACTCGGTGGTAAAATAGAGCACATGAAACATGAATTGGTGAGGGGACTACAGGCGCGAGCTGCAGCGTTACGCTATGGCAATCCAGCTAGAGGTGTAAAAGTGATTGCGGTGGCTGGACCGTACGGGAAAACAACAGTAGCCATGCTACTGAGCGAGTTGTTGCAGGAGTCGGGCGCATCTGTCATGACGTTGACCAACCAGGGCTCGTTCATTAATGGCAAGCCAATCAATACCGGGTATGATGTATCGGCTGACAGGTTGCAGCAACAACTTCAGCGAGCGAAGAAACAAAAAATATACTACGTGATTCTGGAGGTAACTGAGCCACTTCTAGCGACGTGTGCTCTCGCAACACTACCAATTGAGATGGCCATCGCAACTGGTGATTCACCATCTGCACAAACACTTCTTAGTCAGTCGGTCACTTCTACGGTGATACCCGCCGGATTTTTACACGGTGACGTGACAGTGGCGCCACACCAGGCGATTAGCTTCGGATTCGAAGAGTCGGCCGAAGCGTACATTGCCCGAATGACAGAACGGCGTAAAGGCACTGAAATAGACCTCGTGGTTGATCATCAAACGCGTGTATCGGCTGCAACCTATTTGATAGGTAAAGCCAACGCGCTTAACGTGGCTGCGGCTGTGTCGGCAGCGTACGTGCTAGCAGTAAAGATTGATGATTTCCAAGAGGGGATTGCACGGTTAGAGGGGGTGGTTGGGAATTACGAATACATCGAAACCGATGATGTGTACGATGTAGTTGTCGATCGTGTGCCTACTCTTGAATCACTCGAGCTGGTGCTTGCAACTGTAAGCAGATTAAAAAAACGCCGCGTTATTGTAGTGGCTGACAGTACAATTGAGCGTGAAACTTACCGGTTGATTGCAAAAGAAAGTGACCGTGCCTTTGCTGTGACTGATGGCCCCGACGTACCGGGTATCGACAAAGCTGCGTCTATAAATGCTGCGGTTGAGCTTGCAAAGCGAGCTGCCAAGAAAGGTGACGTATTGTTGCTGCTAGGTACAGAGGTGGGTGCTGTTCAGCCAGGTGGCTTGAGTATGGCTCATCAGCTGTTTGCTACGGATGGTGCTCGTGAGTAAGCTGCGTACTGTCGTAAAATCACTTATGCCAATGGCGGTATTTCGGTTAATAGAGCCGTTCGGGCATTTACTCGAAGCGATAATTATGAATGTTCGCTACGGTTTTCCAGCACGTGGACTGCACGTGATAGGTGTGACTGGTACCAACGGGAAAACAACTACCAGTTTTATGATTCATCGTATGTTGGTTGAGGCAGGCTATGATGTAGCGCTCATGTCTACGGTGGCCTATGGGGTAGGGAATGATATTACGTTGCAAGAACAGCACATGACGACTGTTTCAAGTCCGCAACTGCTCCGCCAGATCAAATCGTTCAAAAAGCAGGGTGCTAAATGGTTAGTGCTCGAAACGACTAGCCATGCGCTGGCGCAAAATCGTGTGTGGGGCGTGCCGTACGAAATTGCTGTTATGACAAATATCACACACGAGCATCTTGATTACCACCGTACCTTCAAGCGGTACTTGGCCGCAAAAGTGAAACTTTTTAAGATTGCTAACCGTCATGGCCACAAGTTCGGAGTGGTAAATGCTGATGATGAGCATGCGATAGATTTTGCTAAAGAGATTAAAAACTCAGTATTTTATGGCATTAACGGGGGTGATTTACGAGCAACAGATATTCAGTTAACCGGGGAGGGGAGCACCTATTCGGTGAATATTAACGATAGGCTGCATCAAATCCGATGCCATATTCCGGGTGAATTTAATGTATCAAATAGTCTTGCGGCGGTAGCAGTCGGCTTAGAGCTAGACCTGCCTATTAGTAAAATTATTAGTGGTATTGCCGCACTCGATGGCGTTGATGGCCGCATGACGACTGTAGACGAGGGACAAGATTTTAGTGTGATTGTTGATTTTGCCCATACGCCAGATTCGTTTGAGCGATTATTATCTGATGTACGGAAGTCAACTACCGGTAAACTGATTGTGTTGTTTGGTTCAGCTGGTCGCCGGGACGAATCAAAGCGTGCGATTCAGGGCAGAATTGCTGGTAGGTATGCTGATGAGGTAGTGCTGACCGAAGAAGACGACCGCGATATTGATGGGCAAGAAATTTTGAACCAAATTGCAGGTGGCGCCGAGGAGTCCGGTAAGGTACGTGGACAAAATCTATCCCTTATTCTGAATCGTTCTGAAGCGATAACCTTTGCTATCAATAAGGCTGCTGCATCTGGCGATACTGTTATCCTACTCGGTAAGGGACATGAAAAGACGATTGAACGTGCTGATGGCGCACATCCGTGGGATGAGGTAGTGGAAGTTCGTAGGGCGTTGCAAGCACGCGCTAGTCGTTCAGCGATAGGCTAGTGCAGCGAATGTAGCCGCCGCCCTTAGCGAGCTCTGACACGGCTGGGGTGAGTACGGTCAGGCCACGCTGCTCCAAGGCTGATTTGAGGTTAGGGGCAGAATTGCTCATTATCACCGTTTCACCTGTAGATACTAAGTTGCAGGCGAATGCCTGTTTGGCCTCGTCCTCAGATACGATAATGGTATCGAACCCCTCTAAACTAGCCAGTCGTTGCTGACTTTCTGGCGTGAAGGCTTGCGGGCAATAGGCGATGGTACCGTTTGAATCTGACGATGGGCCTTTGATAATGGATAACGCTAGGTCAATGTCGTAATAAAAGCTGTCGGGCCAGCCAGAAGATTGATTGATTACTTCTGTACCACTTGCATCGGTCTGTGGCACAGTGCGCAGCTGGATTCGTGTAAAACCTAACGTTTCGGCTGCAAATGCTTGCGCTTGCTCGTCACTACGATAGGTGCTGCCGCAAAACAGATAGTCGCCACAGGGAAGCGCGTCACCTTGACCGCTAAATTTCCATTCTTCGGGTACGCGTACAACCCTGATGCCATGCTGTTTTAGTTGTGCTTCTGCCCAGTCTTCTTCACTTTTTCTGGCATTTGGTAAGCGCGCTAGTACCGCGGTGTTGCCTCGTATAAGTGCCCAGTTAGCAGTGTATACACCGTCTTGGCTTGTGCTCGGCGGGTCGACCTTAATCACAGTAATATTAGCCGATTCGAATGCTTGCAATATGGCTGCGTGTTCGGCCATTGCCTGTTTGATACTCACTGACTCATCTGCGTAGTACGGGTTAATGGGCTGATCATTCGAAAAATAATCGGCACCCGACATTATGAGAGTATGGTTAAGTGTTGGCATGCGGACTCCTTAGTAGAATGATTGATGATGACGCTTGAAATATAATTTTCGCACGAGCTTTTCGATGTAGCGATGCCATAGTGATGCCTTAAGCGGTTGGACTGGCACCTCGTAGGCACCCACATACTGCGTTATATGCTTGTTAAAACTGGTTTTAAAACGGGCTAGGCCGTAAAACGGATGATTAGGGTTCTTGCTATCTTTAATAGGCGGTACACCGGCTAAATCGTGTTTTAGTGCGCCTTTTTGCTTGGCCCACTGAATAACATGCCATTGCAGCAGGTGACTTGCTCCGTATGCAGTTCGTTCGCGTACACTGGCGCCATCCTTATACATGCTGTTACTGCCTTGCACCATAGCAAATGCACCAGCCACAATTTGGTTATTTACATAGGCAAAGAATAGTTGGCCGCGACCCTTTGCCTCGTAGGCTTGATAAAACGATTGATAGTAGCTGGCAGGACGGATAGCGAAGCCAGCACCGGTGGCAGTTTCTTTGAATAAGTCGTACATACTTTGGCAATTTTCATCAGTTGCTGGAACCTGTTTAACAATCACACCGTCTCGCTCGGCGCGGCGAATTGCGTGTCGGCCCTTTTGGTTGAGCCCGGCTAAAATATCATCGAGTGACGGAGAGAGATCAACGTACACGGTGGCGTAGTTGTACTGTATGGGCGTGGTTTTAATCAGGTTCAGATCAGATAAATCAGTGGTGTAATCAAGCTCAGGTTCAATTTTCACGGTAAAAACACCTTGTTTTTTAGCAAATGCCTGTAACTCCGGTAGTAGGTTGGCGAGTTCTTGCTTTGTGCTAACAACGGGCCCTTTTGGGCAGTACCATAGCCTACCCAGCACTGGAATCGTTTTTTCAATTACCGTAAAGGCGCAGTAATCGCTCACAATATAACGAACCTTCCAACCGCTCAGCTGTTTTTGCGTTACAAACTCTTTCCCCTGCAAAATGTTGCCACCACTCGGATTTTGATCAACGAGTTCGTTCCATCTCTCCTGCTCTGACTCTGTAGCGTAACGCATATTCATAGTATCAAGTATAGCTGAATCGTATTTTATATAAACAAATTAGCACTCAAGCTTGACGAGTGCCAATTTATTTCGCTACAATAACAGTACAAGTTAACAAAACGGAGGAAACTGGACGTGAGTTCACCAATAACGCCATTAGGCGACCGTGTGGTTGCTGTTCGCGAAGAAGCCGCTGAAAAAACAGCCAGCGGACTTTACTTGCCTGATCAGGCGAAAGAAAAACCAGTGCTGGCTAAGGTAGTAGCAGTAGGTAAAGATGCCAAAACGGTTAAAAAGAACGACAAGATTCTATATAAAGAGTATTCAACCACTGAGATTAAAATCGATGGTACCGAATACTTGATTGTAAAAGAAGAAGACATCCTAGGAACGGTTGCGTAATGCTGGGCGTTGCCCAAAGCATGGCAATATTTATTTTAGGAATTATTTCGATTCTGGTACTTATAGGGGTGCTTGTAATGGTACATAAGCAATCTGGAAAAGTAAAAGAACTCGAGATGCGCATGAAAGCAATGGATGACATTGCCGCAACCGACAACTCAACGACAACTAAATAACGAAAGGAGCAGTACCAAGGGAAAATGAGCAGCCGGGCTAAAATGTATTTCATTTTATCCGCGCGCCTGAGAAAAAACCGTAGGTTTTGTCTTGAAAGCCCTTGGGCGATACATTATGGCTAAGCGTGTATTTTATGATGACGATGCAAGGGAGCGTGTGCTCGAAGGTGCGAAAGCGCTTTACGATGCAGTGAAAGTAACTTATGGTCCTAAAGGACGCAATGTAGTGATTGCCAAAGGCTACGGTGGTCCAACTGTGACTCACGATGGTGTGACTGTTGCTGAATCAGTAGAGCTACCTGAAGATGACGACAAGACCCTTGGCTACAAAGTGGGTGCTGAGCTGATTAAACAGGCGGCAAGCAAACTTAATAAAGTAGCTGGAGACGGTACAACCACCGTTACCGTGCTTACCTATAACATTTTGAAAGAGGCGAATCGTTTAATTGCGGCTGGTCATAACCCAATGGAGCTCAAAAAAGGTATCGAGGATGCTGGCCGCGAGGTGGTAGCTGCACTTGATAGCATGAGCGAAAGCATCGAGGGCAAAAGTGACCGTGTAGCAGAGGTAGCGACGATATCTGCTGGTGACAGTGCTATTGGTAAGCTTATTGCTGACGTCATCGAAAAAGTTGGTAAAGACGGTGTAGTAACTGTTGAAGCCGGTCAAGGATTAGAGATGGAAGCCGAAGTCGTGGAAGGCTTTAGTATGGATAAGGGCTGGGCGAGTCCATTCTTTGTGACCGATGCCGGTCGCCAAGAAGCTGTGTTTGAAAAGCCATCAATCGTAATCACCGATAAGAAGATTTCTACAGCATCTGAACTACTTCCACTCATTGAAAAACTTGCCCAAGCAGGTAAAAAAGACATCGTACTGGTTGCCGATGAAGTAGAAGGCGAAGCGTTGAGCATTTTGGTGCTAAACAAGCTAAAAGGTGTCTTGAATACAGTAGTGGTAAAGGCGCCAAGCTTTGGTGACCGCCGCAAGGATGTGATGGCAGACATTGCAGTACTTACAGGTGCGCAAGTTATCTCTGAAGATCAAGGCTTAACTTTTGAAAACGTTGGTCTAGAAGTGGTTGGTAGCGCCCGCAAGGTAATTGTAGCGAAAGATGAAACAACTATCGTAGAAGGTGCCGGCACGGCAGCTGATGTGGCTGGCCGCGTAAAGCAAATTTTGGCACAAGCTGAAAACGCAAGTAGTGAGTACGACAAAGAGCAGTTCGAGAAGCGCGCTGCTGCGCTTGGCGGCAAAGTAGCCGTGATTAAAGTAGGTGGTGCGACCGAAACTGAAATCGATGAAAAGAAGTTCCGTGTAGACGACGCCGTGGCAGCTACTAAGGCAGCCCTAAGTGAAGGTATTGTTGCTGGTGGTGGGGTTACGCTCGTGAACCTATCTGATGCTATTAAGGTTGACGGCGCTGATAGTGTGGCGGCCGGTCGAACAATCCTGAAAAATGCCTTGAAGCAGCCATTCCTACAGATAACTGCCAACGCAGGCCTCAATTCTGCAGCGTTATTGGCGCAAGTTGAAGCAGGTAAGCCAGGCTTTGGGGTGAATGTAATGAACCCTGCTGAAGGGTTGGTAGACGTGAAGAAGGCTGGAGTGATCGATCCAGCTCGTGTTACGAAAGAAGCGGTACAGAACGCAGTATCGATTGCTTCGACAGCCGCAACGATGGGTGCGCTCGTCGTTGAGATTCCTGAAAAAGAAGCACCAATGCCTCCAATGGGCGGTGGCATGCCAGGCATGATGTAACGAGCGGGTGTGAGGGAGCGGTGACAGGCTCCCTCTCTGCACTTTATATTCGAAGTGCAAGATAGGATTCTTTCTGAAGTTGCACAAAAATAACCGGACTTACTCCGGTTATTTATTATGGCTCAAGTCTTTGTTACGCTTGTTGGCTGTGACCGCTTAAGAAGTCGATTTCTTTAATGATGTCGAGTAGGGCTTGAGCGCGACGAGCTTCGTCGGTAATTTGCTTAGCAATTTCATGAGCTGGCTCAATGAGTGAGCGATCATCGGTTGAGCGAAGCAGTAGCAGGTACGTGTCGAACTTTTCTTCGGCTGGCACATTGAGTTTATCAACCAGCGGACGAAGTTCGTTAATAGCGTCGCTTTTTACTGTGTTCAAATCACCACTACCGGCAACGGGTGATGGTGCTACTGCTACAGGAGTTTCAGTTACTGGAGGATTAACGGCTGTCACATCTGGTACGACTGGCTCGGGAGCAGGCTGTTCAACTACTGGCGGAACAGTAAGCTCTGGCTCAGAAGCTGGTTCGGCAACTGGCTCTGCGGCTGGTGCTGCTGGATCGTCAGTGAGAGGTGGCACCCCCATATCATCGGTAGTGTCGGTAACGTCCTCATCTACTTGCTGGTTAATGCCTGCGAGTACTTTTGCAAGCTCTTGGTCATCGCTGATTGGCTGCTGTGATGTTGCACCCGGTTGTACTGTTGAATCCATACCCACCTCTGAAATTACTTATGCTTTTAGATTTACTCATACTGTACCATATTGCACGCTAACACGTAAAGAACTCGAGCGGCTAGTTTATAATAGAATAAGCAAGATAAAATTACCGAAACTGACCAAAAAAGGAGAATGACTATGCTAGATGATGCCAATGTACTTTCACAACGTGACCCACAAGATGCGCTCGGGGTGGCTGGTGCTCAGTGGGAGTACTTTTCGCGAACATTCGAGGCCGTATTTGAACCAAAGGCTGATGTACATAATATTGTTTGGGCCGGTATGGGCGGATCGGCGCTTCCAGCAGTAATTGTGCAAAGCTGGCCGCGCGTTAAAGTGCCGTTTGAGATTACTCGTGATTACGCGATCCCTGCTTACGTTGGGCCAAACACACTGTTTATTGCTTCCAGCTACTCTGGTAATACCGAAGAAACGCTAGAAGCGTTGACTCGCGCCGAAGCGGCTGGTGCGCAAATAGCAGTAATTGCTGCTGGTGGTAAATTAGCCGAGGTTGCCGGCGCCAAAGGGTACCCATTATTTGCTATTCCGGCTGGTATTCAGCCACGTATGGCTACATTCTATTTTGTGAATGCCTTTTTGCACATTGTAGAAAAACTCGATGTTACGGTAGAAGACGTAACTGAGCTAGCTACAATTGGTGAATGGTTGCAGCACGAAACATCTAATTGGGCGGGCACTGCGCCATTAGAGACAAATATAGCAAAGCAGCTTGCCACGCAACTAGTAGGTAAAACAGTTATTATGTATGCCGGGCCAAAACTATTCCCGGCGGCAAATAAGTGGAAGATTGGGTTTAACGAGAATGCTAAAAACACGGCGTGGGTAAATTACTACCCCGAGTTTAATCATAATGAGTTTATTGGCTGGAGCTCGCACCCGGTAGAAAAGCCATTTGGCGTGGTGGAAATACGTAGTGAGCTAGAGCATGATCGTACGCAAAAGCGATTCGAGGTTTCAGAGCGACTACTGAGTGGCAAGCGTCCTGCGCCAATAGTTGTTAACCCACGAGGCGACACACTCTTGCAGCAGCTTGCGTGGAGCTTTGCACTCGGCGACTTTGTAAGTATTTACCTGGGTATTCTAAATGGCGTAAACCCAACGCCTGTTGAATTAGTAGAGAAGTTGAAACACGAACTAGGCTAATCAAGGATTGGGCAAGGCTACCATGCATCCCGCGGTACCATGGTTGGCATTTGTGTACCCATTCGAAGGCGTGGCAGAAGAATAACTTGGCCAGTTGCCCGATGCAACCTTGCCTGCAGGGCAGGGCACTAGACCTTCAACAGCATAAATAAGCCAGTGCCTCGCTACACCATCTAATGTGACATTGGCAGATTGAGGTACATATCCCATAGCAACACTTCCATTGCTATTATCATTAACGCTTGTGCTAGACGGCGCAGGTAGAGAGTTCCCCATCACGGTGCGCAACGCAGTATCAAGACTCGAAGAATTCGACCATGTTCCGCCACGACAGCTGGTTTGGCCGAGGCAGTGGTACGTGCTTACTGCCGGGTAAGAGTTATTTACTGCTAAATAGAGCGCGAATCCTTTTAGGTATGCGTTACCAGCTGCACCGGTTTGTGCATTCCTTGCCCTGGTTTGAATTCCGTTATATGCCACGACACTTATTGCTGCCAAGATTGCGATTACAACAATCACGATAAGTAACTCTACAATTGTAAATCCATTAGTTTGGCGCTTTTTCATATTGAGACGAAATAGCAACACTATCATTACTCTATAAACTTAAGTTAATTCTGCATATAGTTGTGTCGTCGACGACAGACCTGGCGGCGATTGGCATACCAACGCTATCGCATTGTTGATTGCCTTTAAGATAAAATCTCATCTCTGCAGCGGTTCCTGCACTTGAATGGTACCACGCACCCGCATATTGCTTTGCTAGGCAGGTCATAGTTTGGGTACTTGGTTCTGGTAGGCTGGTTGCGTACGGCGCCAATACACTAATAAGTGTTTTAGGGGTTGTTTGCCCACCGCTGCAACCAGGGTCGGTGCCATCTGTCACGTTTCCACACCTTGTAGGGTTGCCTAGGCATGAATATGTTTGTATAGGGTAGGCTCCGCGGTCTGCAACATATAATTTTATAGCTTTACCGTACTGCGCTACTGACTGAACAGTCTTTGTATTCTCGGCCCTGGTTTGAATTCCGTTATAGGCAACGACACTAATTGCCGCCAGGATGGCTATGACAACAATAACAATAAGTAGTTCAACGATTGTAAAGCCTGTATGTTTTGCCCACGTTTTCATACTGCTACTATAGCACGCAACTGTTAACGGTAGCGACGTAACGACTCAATAGGATCTTTGCGGGCGGCACGGATGGCGGGGTAGAGCCCGAATATCGTACCAACACCAACGCTTAGTCCAGCAGCCCACCCAGCAATGCTCCAGCTAAAGCTTGGATCGTAGGGAATAGTGAGGC
>JAAXIO010000004.1:1302-7073 GCA_012270305.1 Candidatus Saccharimonadota bacterium | reverse complement strand
AACGCAGCATACCCGTTTTATGGTAAAGAGATGGGGAGCCCGCAACCACAGCCGGCAAATCAAGGATCGGGCAAGAATACTATTGTTTATTAGTTTATCTCATAGAGATGCCTTCGCTCTCCCCGTCGTTATGATTGCCTCGGTGGTTATGATGATGGTACTGGTTTCTGGTTTGTCTGCTACTACATCGGTTAACTCAGGGCTAAGGCAGCGGCACGCAGCATTGATGCAAAAAACTGCATCTGATGCAGGGTTAGCAATGGCGACGTACTGTATTGAAGCAAACAACAACTCAATAACTTGGACGGACACTAAGCCATTAAAGCCAAACACGGATTGCAATGGTGACGAGCAGTTCAGCTGCAGTGGCGCTAGTCCATCATCTAACTGTTTTGTGACAGTGAGTGGCAATGCAAAAACTTCTTTTTCTGATGGCGTGTCTTTAGATGGAACAGGCACTGCTAGCGATATTAATTCACAAGGTATTGTTATTAATTATCGTGGAAGCGGCGGATCTGCACAGTCCGTTGAATCATCAAATTCGGCATCTAAGACAAAAATAAGTGGTCGAGATGGATCATTATATACAACTATTGCAGTTGGCTCATCTCATACATGCGCAATAGCCTCTAATGGATACACATATTGCTGGGGTGACAACGGATACGGTAGGCTTGGACTTGGGACAAGTTCTGATTCCTATACGCCGATGCAGATGGCACAAGGTGCAATACCATCTGGGGCTAGACTTAAGTCGGTAGTGGCAGGTAGTCATCATAGTTGCGGAATTGCTACGGATGATCGTGCATATTGCTGGGGTATAACGGCCATGGTAACTTAGGGAACGGAACAACTGCAGATAGCTCAATTCCAGTGGCGGTAAGTCAAGGTCAAATGCCAAATGGGGTGAATTTTAAGTTTATAGCAGCCGGTACTCAGCACACTTGTGCAATTGGTACGGATGATAAGGCATATTGCTGGGGCGAAGGTACATCCGGTCAACTTGGAAATGGTGCTGGAACCAGTAGTCTGACCCCAGTTGCAGTTTCGCAAGGTGCACTACCAGCAGGAGTGAATTTTAAACAGATTAGTGTTGGTTATCTGGCGTCATGTGCCATCGCTACAAACGACAGAGCATACAGTTGGGGCAGGAACAATTATGGACAAGCAGGAATTGGTTCACTAGGTGATCACACCACTCCAGTTGCAGTATTACAGGGGGATATTCCAGCGGGAGTAAATTTTGCTGAAATATCTAGCTCAAATTTACATGTATGTGCAACGGCAACTAACAATAGAGTGTACTCCTGGGGTTATGGACAATATGGTCAAATCGGAAATGGTTCAATTGGTGATCGCAGTATTCCCACGGCAGTAACCACTAGTGGTTGGTCTGCGAAAAAAGACCACTCTTTATACGTTGGAGCGAATTTGAATGACGAACGTTTCTAGTTACATTTTAGAAAGATGCCATTTTGTGCAATACGGGCACTGATACACTTTGAGCTGCACTGCACTCGTAAGTACTTGGCTCTCGGCCGCCTTAAGCGCTTCAGTTTCAGACGTAAATGTTCTTTTACGGCCGCAGGGCGCTTTATGCTCATACGGAACATGTTTTTTTACAAAATGTCGCCGCGGCATATGGCGCTCCTGATAGTTATTTGATAGTATATATAGTGTACATGAGAGCGTCCAACGGGTCACGTCCTGGAACTCCCGAGCCGCCGAAAGATACCTCGACGGTAATTTTATTGCTCGGGACGATTGCCGATACAACGTGGCGGATGTTTGTGCCTACGTTAACCGGTATTGTTGGAGGATTTTTCTTAGACAAAAATTTCGGCACTACCCCATGGCTATTTGCCTTAGGTACGATACTCGGCTGTATAGCCGCTGGACTTCTTATAAAAAAGCAACTTGAACAATCATGATTTTAACTACATTTGCCGCAGCATCATCTGAACCGCACATTAGCCTAGCAGCCGAGGAGATCTTTAAGCTTGGCCCGGTGTCTATTACAAATTCAATCATTTTAGGTGTCATTGGTATTGCGGTAACGGTGGGAATACTGTTTTACGTCGCGAGTATGCTCAAGCGAGGTAAGAGCAATTTTATTACCGGTATAGTGCAGTGGGCATTTGAAGGGTTTTACGGACAAGCCGAAGAAATCATTGGTGATAAAGTAGTCGCACGCCGTATTTTCCCGCTGGCTATCACGATGTTTTTTGTTATTTTGATTACGTATTGGCTTAGTGTATTACCTGGAGTGGGTACGATTACCGTGGACGGTATTCCTGTATTTAGGGCACTCCCTGCCGACCTTAACTTTACGTTCGCTCTTGCCATTATTACTGTTGTAGCCACGCAAGTCTATGCTGTACAAAAGCACGGTATTTTTGGCAATATTGGCCGCTACTTAAAGAATCCCATTAAAGATCCGATTGGTGCATTCGAAGGTATCTTAGAATTTATTGGTGAATTCTCTCGACTAGTTGCATTAAGCTTCCGTTTATTTGGTAACGCCTTTGCTGGAGAAGTACTTCTGCTGCTAATCGCTATACTTGCCGGATACGTTGCAGGTTTAGTATTGCCATTCTTTATGGCGTTTGAGCTGTTCATAGGCTTCATTCAAGCATATGTATTCTTTGTGCTAACGCTCATCTTTACCTCGTTAGCGCTTGCTACACACGGTGATCACTCTTCTGAACATTCCCCTGCTCATCCTACTCAGGCTTTGAAGCATGAATGATATAATTAAGACAAGTAAATAATAAGGAGTTACAAAATTATGGAACAATTAGCATTCGTCCTTGCTTATGCTCTACCGGCAATTGGTGCGGCACTAAGTATTGGTCTAATCGGTGCAGCTGCTCTAAACGCGCTAGGTCGCAACCCAGAAAAACTATCAGACATTCGTACGCTTATGATTACTGCTATCGTTTTTGCTGACGCGCTAGCGATTATTGGTATTATTGTTGCGTTCATATCACGCACCTAAGGTAAAGGTAACGTGAGTAATTCATTCACACAATTTGCTGCTGTCGCCAAAGAATCCGGTGCTAGCGAAGCTGACATTCTAACGAGTCTTGGCATAGACTGGACGCTGCTTATAATGCAGCTTATCGCCTTTTTAATTTTGGTGTGGATTTTGGGTAAATTTGTCTATCCGGTATTCCTGCGAATTATCGACGAACGCCAAGAAAAGCTCGATGAAGCTGGTAGAGCTGCCGAACAAGCTCAAGAAAAGGCCGAAGAAGCTGAAGAAAAAATTGCTGATAGCCTGCAGCAAGCCCGCAAAGAGGCAGCCGATATTGTTGCGACCGCCAAAGCCGAAGCCTCGCAAATGGTTGAGAAAGCTGAAGCTCAGGCGAAGGCACGATCTGAGCGAATTGTTGCTGAAGCGCAAGAAGACATACAAAAAGATGTACTTGCAGCACGCAAGGCGCTAGAGAAAGACACTATTAGTTTAGTGAAGAAGGCTGCCGGCTTGGCAATTTCAGGTGTTGCCGATGAAAAGCTTGATACTGCACTGATTAAAAAGTCAGTTGAAGGAGCTAAGTAGTAATATGGCAACAAAGCTTTCACGGCGAAAATTAGCAGGTAACGCTGCTGCACGGTTTAGTAGTGGTGAAAATAAGAAGGCCATATTGCAGGAATTAGCAGCTTACTTAATTGACACTAACCGAAAAAAGGAAGCTGAACTAATTGTGCGCGATATCGAGGCGATGCTGGCTGACGCTGGTACTGCCATCGGTACAGTTATTTCGGCTCGCCCACTGAGTAGTGATGCGGTGTCTACAGTCGAATCATTTGTAAAAGCACAGAATGCAGCCGTAAAAACTGTGGTACTACGTGAACGAATTGATAAGACGTTGATTGGTGGTGTGCGGCTAGAACTACCTGGCCACCAATTAGACGCTAGTGTGAAAGCAAAATTAGAACAATTAACGGTATAGGAGACCCGGGATTATGGCAGATTTACAAGTTGCAGAATTATCAAAAGACCTCCAGGCTGCTATTGCCGGACTGGAAAAGAACGAAGGCCTTCAATCGGCTGGTGTGGTGATTCGTGTTGGTGACGGAGTGGCATGGGTACAGGGTATGGCGGCTGCTCGCTACAGCGAAGTGCTGCAGATTGACACTAAAAACGGTGTCGTTGAAGCATTCGCGCTAAACCTTATGGAAGACGAGATTGGTGCCGTAATTCTAGGCGACGATTCAAAAGTTGCAGCGGGCGACACTGTACGGTTGAAGGGTGAAATCTTAACTGTGCCGGTAGGCGAAGAGCTACTGGGCCGTGTAGTAAACCCACTTGGTCAGCCACTCGATGGTGGCCCGGCAATCAACACCAAGGCCACGAACCCAGTTGAGCGTGAAGCGGTTGGCGTGATGGGTCGTAAGCACGTTCATGAACCTATGATGACCGGTATTATGGCCATCGATGCCATGTTCCCTATTGGTCGTGGTCAGCGTGAATTAATTATTGGTGACCGCCAAACTGGTAAAACAGCTGTGGCAATCGACACTATGATTAACCAAGCTCGAAATAAATCTGACGTGATAAACATTTATGTTGCAGTTGGCCAAAAACTCTCTAAGGTAGCTGCCCTAGTCGAACGATTGAAGCAAGAGGGTGTCATGGAGCAAACAATCGTTGTTGCGACCGGCCCGAGCGACCCAGCTTCTATGCTCTACCTCGCGCCATACGCAGGTACGGCTATGGGTGAATACTTCCGCGATAAAGGTGGCCATGCACTCATGGTGTATGACGATCTTACAAAGCATGCGGTTGCCTACCGTCAAATGTCGCTCTTGCTTCGCCGTCCACCGGGCCGTGAAGCCTTCCCTGGTGATGTATTCTATCTTCATTCTCGCCTACTTGAGCGTTCGGCAAAACTTTCAGATGACCTTGGCGCTGGTTCACTCACTGCCCTGCCGATTATCGAAACGCAAGCCGGCGATATTTCTGCCTACATCCCAACTAACGTGATTTCGATCACTGATGGTCAAATCTTCATGGAGACAGACCTATTTAACCAAGGTATTCGCCCGGCAATTTCAGCTGGTCTATCAGTATCTCGTGTCGGTGGTGACGCCCAGACGAAAGCCGTTAAATCGGTGTCTGGTCACTTGAAGCTTGGCTTGAGCCAGTTCCGCGAACTTGCGAGCTTCGCACAGTTCGGTAGCGACCTTGATGAAGCTACCAAGAAGCAAATCGACCGAGGCCAACGCCTGACTGAGCTATTGAAGCAGCCACAGTACCAGCCAATGAGTATTTGGGAGCAATGTGCGTCAATCTTTGCGGTTGATGCGGGTGCATTTGACGGTGTTCCAGTAAATAAAATTAAGGACGCCCAGATGGCACTCCTCACTAAGCTATGGACTGACCACAAAAAGGATATGCAAGAGCTAAACAAGGGTGGCGATAAAGTTGAAAAAGATTCTGCCGTTGCTAAGCTTATTGAAAAAACCGCTAAAGCGGCCGCGAAAGGCTTCGAAGGCTAATAATGGCTGCACAAGAATCACCACGCTGGGCGAAAAATATGTTTGGTGAGCCGATAGGTATTGAGGCCTATGCTACTCTTGCGCGTGAGAACCGCGAAAAGCGACTTGGCGAAAAAACTGTCGAATCGCTTGCTATGGAGTCGGCGGTTCGCGATGCCAGCATAGCACACGCAATGGCTGAACTTGATGCCCTGAAGGAACTCGATGAGCGAGGCCTCCCTCAGGTGGTAAGGAGTGTCCGTGCCTAGTCAACGTCAACTAAAATC
>JAAXIO010000004.1:0-1202 GCA_012270305.1 Candidatus Saccharimonadota bacterium | reverse complement strand
GGCTTAGCTGGGGCTTATAATACCAATGTGTCTAAGCAATACATTCGTGAACTGCTTGCCGACGATACATCTGGAGTAAAGACATCTTCTATTGCTATTGGACGAAAAGTAACACAGTTTGCCACACGGGTGAAGAACGTTGAGCTACTTGGCGCATACGAAGACCTACCCGATCAACTAGAGGGCCATGAGCTGCGTCCGGCGCTTGATACGGCGTATAAATTATTCACTAGCGGTGAAGTTGATGTAGTTGATATGGTGTATACCGACTTTGTAAATAGTGTGACGCAAGTAGCAAAAACTGAGCGACTTCTGCCTGCTGGGCAAATTGAAGTAGCTGAAGTGAATACGCCGAGCGAAGCATTGTTTGAACCAGATGCTGAAACGGTACTAGAAAGTGTTGTGTATAGATTGGTAAATGCGCAGCTATTTCAGGCGTTCCTAGATGCGCGAGCAAGCGAACATAGTATGCGAATGCTAGCGATGAAGAACGCTACTGATAATGCCAGCGACCTAATTGATGACTTGACGCTTGCTATGAACAAGGCGCGACAGGCCGCGATTACGCAGGAGCTAGCTGAAATTAGCGGTGGTGCGGAGGCGATGAAGTAATGAGAGAACATTTTCCAGCGGCTAGTATTGAGAGCGATACGATCATCATAACAAATCAATTTGGAGAAACGGAACGGATTCCGAGAGATATGGTTGATCAGCTTGAACCAGATCCATACGGCTGGACCGATTCGATGGAAGTGATATTTGATAAGCAAGGAGACGATAATGAGTAAACAAGGAACAATCACGCAAGTTGTGGGTGTGGTTGCCGACGTAGAGTTTGAAGCAGGCTCTCTCCCGGCGATTTACGACGCACTTGAGATTAAGCGAAACAATAAAGACACAGTAGTATTCGAGGTTGCGCAACACCTTGATGAGCGTACTGTTCGCGCCATTGCTATGAGTAGCACCGATGGCTTAAAGCGTGGTGATGCGGTAGAAGCAACCGGTGCACCAATTAGTGTGCCAGTCGGCGACCAAACTCAAGGCCGTATGTTCGATGTAGTTGGTAACCCAATCGATGGCAAAGGTGACGTTACGGGCAAGCGTGCCTCGATCCACCGTGACACCCCTACTCTAGCTGAGCAGTCAAATAAAACTGAGATCCTAGAAACTGGTATTAAAGTTATTGACTTGATTGCGCCACT
>JAAXIO010000009.1 GCA_012270305.1 Candidatus Saccharimonadota bacterium | reverse complement strand
CTATGAAGCGTCCGCTGCCGGTTACTCCAGTACGACCTGCGACTTCGCTGACGAAGCCACGAAGCCCACAAGTGGAGGAGCCAGTTTCTAGCATTAGCTCGAAACCTCCAGTTGTTCAAGAAAAAATACAAGATAGCCCGTCTGAGCCTGTCATGGTTCGTCGTGTTACTAAAAATGACACTATGCCCGATCCGCTCGATACGATTAAGCAGGCGGAACCAGCGGTGGCGGCTACTGATGTGGCAGCGGTGAACGTAAGCGATGATGAACGACCAGCAGCGGCGTTCCGTGGACTGTCGCAACAAGAAAAACCACCTGTCGCTACTGCGTCAGCGCCAACTGAAAATACCAAGCTTGGCACGAGTTTATCTGATTTATCACAGGCAATTCAGGCGCAACTTGGCGGCGCGTTACCTGCAGACAAGCCTGGAAGTGACGAGCCCAGTCAGCCGGTAGTACCGACGAGTGACACGACGGGCCCTCAAGATCCGACGCCAGCCGGGGCAAGCGCGACTGAGAATGCTAATACTACTCCTACATCTGCCGATCCTACTGCAACTGATGCGCAGCGTGGTGAATCTCCATTTTTAGCAAATGCACGCCCAGAAAAACGACCGCTGAATGCACCACAGAGTGCTGATTCAGAAGAGACTCAGACTATGAACCCAGCTGTTGTATCTGACAGCGTAGCGAATGATGTTGCGGGTCGATCGACTCCGCAAGATGCCGAAACGCCAGCCGGGGCAACCATGCACGACGACATACATGAATTGTCGCACGAGCTAGTCAAGATTGAAGCTACAGGTAGAATGACGGATGATGAAGTAGTTCACCCGACTGGGGGTCAAACACCGCTTGGCGCAACTACAGCGCTTGCCACGTCAACCTCAATTTCTCAGCAATACGTTCAAAAAGAATCAACCGGCGATACCTCACATGCTCCAATTTATGACACAGCTGAGTATGAAAAAACGTTGAAACACCCTGCAAAAAAGCAATCTGGATGGTGGATAGTGCTTGGCGTACTGGCACTGCTAGCACTCGGTTCTGGTGGCGCCGTTGCTCTATACTTTATGGGTCTAATTCCGTAACGTCCGTCGGCTATTCGCTGGTATAATTGGTAGTAATGACATTTGTTGATGGGTTAAATGAGGCGCAGCGTACTGCTGTACTGGCTAAAGATGGGCCGTTGCTTATTTTGGCGGGTGCCGGTAGTGGGAAAACAAAAACACTTACCCACAGGATAGGTTACTTAATCGGTGAGCAAAACGTGTGGCCGAATCAAATTCTGGCAGTCACATTTACCAATAAGGCCGCTCGTGAAATGCGTGAACGGCTTGCTGAATTGCTGGAACAGCCAAATTCGCGTGGATTCATGCCATGGATGGGCACATTTCATGGCATATGTGTTCGGTTGCTGCGGCAGGATGGCGCCGCGATTGGCATCGCGTCAAATTTTGTTATTTATGATGAGGATGATAGGCAGGGCTTGATTAAACAGGCTATGAAGCTCGAGTCAATTACCGACAGGCAAATAAAGCCACGTGCAGTTAGTAGTGCAATATCAGCGGCCAAAAACGATATGATTGACCCGAAGGCGTACGAGCAGACGGCTAACTACCCGTTTCAAAAATCAGTCGCTAAATTGTATACAGCGTATGAACGGTTACGTAAAGAAGCTGGCGCGCTGGACTTTGATGACTTGCTGCTTGAAGTTGTTCGTCTTTTTACCGAACAACCAGACGTGCGTGATAAGTGGCGACAGCAGTTCAGGCATATTCTGATTGATGAGTATCAAGACACGAACGCAGCGCAGTACGCGATTGTAAAAAGCTTGGTGGGCCCTGAGCGAAATATTTGTGTAGTGGGGGATGATTGGCAGAGTATCTATAGTTGGCGTGGAGCAGACTTTCGAAACATCTTGAATTTTGAGCGAGACTTCCCGGGTGCCCTTGTAGTAAAGCTCGAGCAAAACTATCGTTCAACTGGTGCTATTTTAGAAGCAGCTAATAATGTAATTACAAAAAATACCGAGCGGACTGATAAAAAACTATGGACGAGCGAAGGGCAGGGCGAGCCCGTGCAGATTCATGAGTTGTATGATGAGGCCGAGGAGGCTCAGTTAGTGGCGAGTAGAATCTCGGCACAAACCGCTATGGGGGCGCGGCGACCAGATGAGTTTGCTGTGCTGTATCGTACGAATGCGCAAAGTTACACGCTCGAACGCGCACTACTTCAGGCGCGTGTGCCGTATCAGATAGTTGGCGGTGTGCGATTCTATGACCGTAAGGAAATTAAAGACGTGATTGCCTACCTTCGGGTAATGTATCAACCCAATGATCGCATGAGCTTCTCTCGAATTGCAAACATTCCTGCGCGTGGTCTTGGGGCAAGTAGTCTAGAGCGGTTTATGAGTTGGCAGAGTGGAAGTGGTCTTACGATTATTGATGCGTTGCAGCGCGTGTCGGAGATCGATGGTTTGACACCGCGCGCAAAAAAATCGTTTGCCTCATTAGGTGAACTGCTAGCGAGCTTTGATCCTATACACGATGAGCCAAGCGGCATAATTGAGACGCTATTGCAAAAGAGTGGCTACCTAACCTATTTGCGAGATGGTACGCCACAAGCTGAAGATCGTGAAGAAAACGTAAGCTCGCTCGTAAGCGATGCCAAAACATTTGCTTCGTTACCTGATTTCTTGGCTGAGGTGGCGTTGATGACGAGTGCAGATGAATCAAAGTCGGAACCGAGTGTGACGTTAATGACACTCCATGCTGCTAAAGGTTTAGAGTTCCCAGTTGTATTTATAGTAGGCATGGAGGAGGGGATTTTCCCCCACTCGCGTATTCATGAAAGTGGGCCGAGCGAGCTCGAAGAGGAGCGTCGACTGTGTTATGTAGGCATGACGCGAGCTAGACAAGAGTTGCATCTAAGTTTTGCAGCATCAAGATTGCAGTTTGGGCAACGTGGTTATAATCCACCATCACGATTCCTAGAAGACATGGGATCCGGGGCAATGATGACTGGCAGGCAGCAGCTTCAAGATGACCTGTATGAAGAAAACTTGCCGTCGTACGACATTAACGATCGAGTTCGATCAGCGCAGTTTGGTGACGGGACTGTTATAGATGTTGACGGCATGGCAGTCAGTGTTGCGTTTGATAGTGGGCAAATGAAAAAACTGAATATTGAGTATGCCCGTCTAACGGCTCTCTAATCTGTTACTTACGAGCTGTATTTGCTATAATAATACAAGTAGCGTAATTAATTACGACTTACGATTCAAATGCAGCGCGGTGAACTAATAACGCGCAGATGTATGAAGCAAGCAATTCACTCACTATCTCCATTTTATATTCTCATCGCCTGCCTTGCAGGTTTGTTTGCTGTGGTTGGTGCGCTTGCCATACCGAAGGCTCAGGCGCTTAGTGGCGGTGAACGTTTGTTTATTATTCATGATCGCGGCGTGGAACGAGGCATTATAAGTGATGCGAGCAGCATTCGTGATGTACTTCAAAAAGCAGATATTTCGTTAGATCAAAATGATCGTGTTGAGCCAGGGCTTGATGATGAGCTCGTAACCAATCAATACCAAGTGAATATATATAGGGCTCGTCCAGTACTGATCGCTGATGGGAGTGTTCGTCAGCTGGTGATGAGTGCCTATCAAACTCCAAAACAAATCGCTGCACATGCTGGTATTGAGCTGCGCGATGAAGACATTGCAGCAGTCGATCTAAGTAATAATTTTGTGCGTGATGGTGCAAGTTTACTCATGACAATAGACCGTGCGATTCCCATTAAATTGCAACTGTACGGTAAAGCAGATACGGTATATACGCAGGCGCAAACTGTTGATGAGTTTTTGACAGAAAAAGACATTAAGCTTGGCGATAAGGATGACATGTCGCATGAGCCAACAGACCGAATGACGGAAAATATGAACCTACGAATATGGCGCAATGGCAAGCAAACGGTCACGAAAGAAGAGCCTGTCGCCTTCGAAGTTGAGCAAATTCAAGATGCTAATAGGGAAGTTGGCTATCGCAACGTGGATTCACCAGGAAAAGCTGGCAAGAAAATGGTGACCTACGAAATTATAATGCAAGACGGACGCGAGGTGAGCCGTAGGGTTATTCAAACTGTGGTAACGGAACAGCCTACTAAGCAAGTGGAAACAGTAGGCAGTAAACCAAGCTTTTCTGGTGATTTTGCGGCCGCATTGGCAAAGCTCCGCGCTTGTGAGTCGGGTGGCAACTACGCTAATAAAAATAACCCATTGTATCGCGGGGCATACCAGTTTGGTTACCAGACCTGGGGTAATAAATATGGTATCTACGATCCGGCCGATGCGAGTCCTGCCCAACAGGATCAGGCCGCGCGAGAACTATACGAACGGCGTGGATGGCAGCCATGGCCACACTGTGGCGCCAACTTACCGGATACCTACAGGTAGTATGAAGGCATGAGTGGTCCGAAAAAAGAACTAGGCCAGCACTGGCTAACAGATCGGTTTATGCTCGGTGAGATTGCCGATTCAGCGAACATCACACCAAATGATACTGTGCTCGAGATTGGGCCTGGACTTGGTACGCTCACCTCAGAATTGTTACGACGCGCTAAAGACGTTATAGCCGTGGAATTTGATCCAGATCTAGCAAAAAAACTTCCCGGGCAATTTCCTGGAACTAATCTAACCATACTGAACGAAGACATTTTATCGTTTGATCTTGATACCCTCCCTGCTGAGTATGTGGTTGTGGCGAACGTGCCGTACTACATAACCAGCAAAATTGTAAGAATGCTCATGACTGCCTCAAATAAACCACGTACGGCCGTATTATTGGTGCAAAAAGAAGTTGCTGAACGGATAGCGGCCGGTCCAGGTGAAATGAGCATATTATCGATTGCCTCCCAGGTGTATGCCGAAGCCCATCTGGGGATCGAAGTGCCTAAAGAGTTCTTTACACCGCCACCAAAAGTTGACTCGCAGGTGATAATTTTACAGTCTCGTGACGTGCCTTTGGTGACCGCAGCTGAGGACAAGCAATTTTTTCGGCTTGTTAAGGCCGGGTTTTCTGCAAAGCGAAAAAAACTTCGCTCGAGTTTATCGGGCGGTCTTGGTATGGCTAAGGGTGAGGTCGAAGACCTGCTGAAGCTCGCTGGTATTTCACCCGATGCACGTGCCGAAGATCTAGCAATAACCGACTGGCTTCGTATAATGGAGCATGTTGATTGAGCCGGCTCAGTTATGGCATCTCATCTGCAAATGATGGTTCAATGTCGAAAGCAGTTGACGACGAGCAGCGACGAGCTAACCAAGAATTATTTTTACAATCCTTAGGCAGTAGCTTAGAGCAAGCCATTCTGGTAAAACTTGATTATCAGAGTGATGATTTTTGCCGCTATTACACAGTTGATTCGTCAATGGCTGGTAGCGGCATAACAAGGCCGTCAAGTCTCACGGCCGATGCGCTGTTTACTACGGAGCAAGATATAGCATTACTTCTTCCGGTTGCCGATTGCATTGCAGCGTTGCTGTACGACAGCTCAAAGGGTGTAATTGGATTGGCTCATCTGGGCAGGCATAACCTGGAACAGCAGGGCGGCAAGTATGTGATTGAGTACATGGCAAAACAATTTCATTCAACGCCAAACGATGTTTGTGTATGGCTTAGCCCGGCGGCAGGCAGGTTGAACTACCCGCTATACACGTTTGACAATCGAAGTCTACACGACGTAGCGTTGGAGCAGTTGCAGTCGGCAGGGGTTAAGAGGGCGAACATTCAAGTGGATAGCCGTGATACAACCACAGATGAATCATTTTTCTAACACAGTGAGGTTTTAAAAGGTAACCGTACGACGGAAGTCAGTCA
Source organism: Candidatus Saccharimonadota bacterium (assembly GCA_012270305.1). GTDB lineage: Bacteria > Patescibacteriota > Saccharimonadia > Saccharimonadales > Saccharimonadaceae > UBA1020. The sequence goes on along the minus strand of JAAXIO010000009.1, from coordinate 1,249 downwards.
GGCGGTTGCGTGCGTGCTTCGGCCATAATCGACCCAATTTCTCCCTAGTGGTATACTAATAAGCAATGGAAAAAAATCTTTATATAACCACGGCAATTCCGTATGTGAATGGTAAGCCACACATTGGCAATGCACTTGATTACTTACTTGCTGATATTTGGGCACGCTATCAACGCCAGAATGGGCGTGAAGTCCGCTTTCAGGTAGGAACAGACGAGCATGGGAACAAGATTGCCGCAAAAGCAGCCGAAGCGGGTATTTATCCACAAGCGTATACTGATCAAATGTACCCCAACTTTCAAGCACTTATGCAGAAAGTAGGCGCTGGCTACACCGATTTTATTCGTACAACTGATGGTCATCATAAAGGTGCTGTGCAGTATATCTGGCAGCAGCTCAAACCGCATATTTACAAAGGCACGTATCAGGGTTGGTACTGCATGGGCCATGAGGCATTTTTTACCGATAAAGAAGTTGAAGAAACAGCGGGCACTTGCCCAGACCATCAAACACCATATCAACAGGTAAGCGAAGATAACTATTTTTTGAAAACGAGTGATTTTTCGGTTCGCATTCGTGAAGCTATCGAGTCTGGTGAAATGAAAATCGTTCCAGAGTTCCGTAAAAAAGAATTTTTGAATTTAATCAAAGATGGGCTACCTGACGTATCGATATCTCGTCCGCGAAAAAGCCTCACCTGGGGCGTGTCGGTTCCAGATGATCCTAACCAAGTTATGTATGTTTGGGTAGATGCACTCAGTAACTATTTGACTGTGTTGGGATATCCAGATAAGCCTGAATGGCAACAGTTTTGGCCAGCAGATGTGCAGGTTGTAGGAAAAGACATTTTACGATTCCATGCCGGCATATGGCCAGCAATGCTACTTGGGCTTGGAGTGGCTCTACCTAAGACACTGCTCGTACACGGGTTTGTTACTGTTGGTGGCGGTGCGAAAATGAGCAAGTCAGTGGGGAATGTAGTTGATCCAAACGAGGTAATAGACCAATACGGGCTCGACGCATTTCGATATTACTTCTCTCGGCACATTCCAACACAGGACGACGGTGACTTTACCTGGGAGAAGTTTGAAACAGCCTATAACACTGAACTGGCTAATGATTTAGGCAACCTCGTAGCACGAGTAGCCAATATGCTGATCAAATACCAAGCTGGCGTAGTGGGTGACGTACCGCTAGGCGAGCACGACATGCGAAATTACCACGCTGCTTTTGAGCGACTGGAGTTCAA
>JAAXIO010000014.1 GCA_012270305.1 Candidatus Saccharimonadota bacterium | reverse complement strand
AATCAGGTAGCCAACTTTTTCCGTTTAGCACTAGCTCAATTGCAAGCTCGGTCTGGTCAATCGTACACCACCACTGCGAAGCATCTTTTTGGTACGCCAACCCGCGTTTAAAGAATTCCGTAAACACCCATTGTGTCCACTTATAATATTCCGGGTCGCTCGTACTAATCTCTCTTGACCAGTCAATAGACACACCCATACGTTGAAATTGCTTCTTAAAATTAGAGATATTTTCTGCTGTCACTACAGCTGGTGCGGTACCTGTTTTTATTGCATAGTTTTCTGCCGGTAACCCAAACGTGTCCCAACCCATTGGATTGAGTACGTTGTAGTCATGTGCGCTGTAAACCCGAGCTAATGTATCAACACTCGTATAGCTAAAGGCGTGTCCCGAGTGCAGCCCACTACCGCTAGGGTACGGGAACATACCCGAGACATACATTTTTTGTTTATTAGTGTCAGTCGACGCTTCGTATCGTCGCTCATCGTGCCATATCTTTTGCCACTTCGTGTCAAGTTCGTTTGGATTAAACCGTTTCATCACCCACCAGTATAGCATTAGGGGTGGAGCAAGCCTAGGTTACTGCACCTATTGAGTAGAGTCAGCTACCTCTGAAAAGAATTTCATCTTCGTTTGCATCCACGATGGTGACTGGCGAACTAAATGATGATCGTCGCTTGTACTGTGCAGCAATTCTTTTACAGCCTCTTCAGCGTATACATTTCCCTGCGACCCCTTGGCAAGCACTATGGCTTTTTCTTCAATCACACTGCGAATAAAAGCACCAGCATCTATCGCACTTTTGAATGATTTTACCTGACAACCACGCTGTTTGGCGGCAGGTGCTAAGTGCTTTTCGGCTTCATCCCCAATCGTTACCACCCACGCAAGTAAGTTCGGATCACATAAGGCACCAAGTTTTTCGTGTTCGCTTGCAGACATCTCACCAAGTTCATTCATGCTGCCGAGTAATGCAATACGCTGCGGAGCTTGAAGCCGGTACAGGGTTTGTAGTGCTGCCTCAGCCGCAGCTGGGCTTGAATTATATGTATCGTCTATAAGCATTGACTGCTTGATGCCGCGTAGTACGTTCATGCGTCCAGGTACCGGCACAACATCTTCAACTGCAGCTGCAATATCGCTCGGGGACATACCCAGCTTAGCGGCAACTGCCACAGCCCCCGCCACTGGCCGCAAGCTATGTTCTCCTAATACCCGTATGTCTGCTGGGTAGTTTTCGGCATAGCCCGCCAGCACCAGCCATGCCTGATAACCGTGATCAACACTAAAGTCCTTTACCTCAATCCTGTATTCGGCAGCGCCAGTTGTACCGTACGTATCCACATTAGGATTTGTGAGTAAGTTGGCAAATTGCCCGTCAATATCATCGCGATTAATCAGCGCCAGTTTGCTGTAATTTGCCAGCGCAAGCTCTTCTTCGGCAACTTTTTCAATGGTGCCAAAAAATTCCATATGCTCAGGCGATACAGCGGTTACCACACCAATGTCTGGCTGCAAGTATGTACCGAAATGAGCAATCTCCCCAATGTGATCACTGCCGAGTTCTTGCACAATCACGTCAACATCCGCCGGGGCTTGAATTCGTTTTCTGGCAGCGATAAACACCCGAATCCACGCAAGTACATTTCGCACATTATCTGGGTATTCAATACCAAGTATGCCTAGTGGCGCACTCATATGAGTATTATGATTATTATTTAGCATGCGCACGCGGTACTTTTTAGATAGGACCGTCGCAATCGCTATTTTAGTGCTGGTTTTACCAACACTGCCCGCAACAGCCACCAACTTTACTTCAGGGTGCTTTTTAAAGTACTGCTTAACGTATCTTTCGAGTTGTTTTTGAATGAATGTTTTATACATAGTGTCTACGTTAATCATACCCTGCCTGGCCGTGGTTTAAAAGTGTACGCGCCAGTATATTGAAAAAGCGTCTTTTAATCTGTATAATCATTCAAGATGCGGGTTTAGCTCAGTTGTTAGAGTGAAAGTTGCCAGTAGCAACTTGCAAGGGAACCTTCCGGCAAAACTTGTTTTGCTTAGCGAAGTTCCGGGATCGCGTGATGTGATCAACTTGCAAGGCCAAGGAAGCTCTACAGATCAAACGCTACTCTCATCATTGCACATCAAATCACACACGCGGGTTTAGCTCAGTTGTTAGAGCGCTTCCTTGCCATGGAAGAGGCCAGGAGTTAGAGTCTCCTAACCCGCACCAGACATCATTTCCCCGATAAGAAGTCGGGGAGTTTTTATTTTCGAATTTTACACCCACACAAGAACGTGTGGGTTTTTTATTTCCCATCGGGAGTATCAGCAGCAACATTGATAACCCCGTAGGCAACACAAAGCCTATAGCTAGCCAAAACAACCAAGAGCTTATGAGAGCCACGGTGAGCCACTAACTAGCAACGACACACTTTAACAAATAAAACAAACTGCCATTCACTATCTAGGATGATACCTATGTAGCGGGAATGGGCAATGGATTGAGTAAGACTCACACCAGAGATAAGCAATAGGCTTGGCGGTTTGAAACGTATTGAGCGTAGTAGTGCTGGCACTAGACAGCCTGTAGCTTGTCGCAAGCGAGCAATTCCTAGGTCAATGAATACAGGACAGTCCTAACAATTGGCTAGTGAGGCAGTCATGCCGTTGAAGGTGGCCTTGAAACCCCCACTAGATTATCTAGCGAATAGACGACGATCTTGGGCGAATCGTAGCTAAGTCTAAGTGCCAGCACTCATGCGCTCAATGAATATCAGCTCGACTACCTATCGGGGTGGAAGCCTACAGTAAAAGCAATCGAGTTTTTACCGCCCCGCTAGGCAGTTGAGATTAAGCAAAGGAGAATGGAAATGTTTGGATTTTTTACAAAGAATATTAAACCGCAAAACGATAAGTTAGCAGAAATGCTACAGGTAACTCATGTACCAGTAAAGCATGAGCCTACGACACACTTAGTACCTGTTTATACAAAAGTTGGCACTAAGCGAATGAAGATTAGCGAGAAGCGATTTTATAGAGCTTTGGGGTTGATGGTATGAGCGAATACGAAAAAGTAATACAACACTTAAACCGCGAGTGTGAGATCATTCGCGGTGAATGGAACGGTGACAATTCGGGAAAGCTTGAAGATAGAGCCACTGCAGCAGAAGAGCTGCAAGAGCTTCTATCTGAAGTTGACGAAATCGTTAAGGAGTTAGATCTATGACAACGAGTACACTAACCGCTGCTAGCTTCGTCCGTAACGAAACTACACAAAAGCGGATTAACGAGCTGCTAGGCAACCGCGCCCCGCAGCTCACAACCAGCTTGATAACGGCATTAAACTCAAATGACAAACTAGCAAGCTGCAACCCACACTCAGTTTTAAATGCAGCATTAACCGCTGCATCAATGGACTTACCTATTAACCAGAATCTAGGATTTGCCTACATCGTACCTTACGGCAACGAAGCGCAATTCCAAATGGGTTATAAAGGATTTATCCAGCTAGCCCAACGGAGCGGTTTTTATAAGACCATTAACGCTACCGAAGTTCGTGAAGGCGAACTTAAAGAACGGCACCGACTAAGTGGCGAAATAGACTTTGAGTGGATTAGCGATGATAAAGAACGCGAAAAATTACCTGTAGTTGGCTACGTAAGCTACTTCAGGCTAATGAGCGGGTTTGAGAAGACATTGTTTATGTCTACTGAAGAAATTGAAGCCCACGCGCTTGAATACAGCAAAAGCTATTCATATGACAAAGACAGGGGCAAAAAATCTAGCAACTGGACAACCAACTTTGATGCTATGGCATTAAAGACAGTGCTAAAACTACTGATTAGTAAATACGGCCCGATGAACACTCAACTTCAGGAAGCTGTCATTAAAGACCAGGCAGTGATAAACGATGATGAAGTTGTTTATGTCGATAACGAGCAGGATATACCGCAGCTTACTCCTAAAGAACGAGCATTAAGCCGCCGTACTGGTTGGCATAAGAAGCGATTTAATGACTTAGGTTTTACAAGTGATGTAGAGCAAAAAGGCTTCATTAAAGGTGTGATTGGTAAAGATACCGTTGAAACCGATGATGAAGCCGATGCAGTCGACCAAGCTTTAAATGACGAAGAAGATTCGAGGCAGTGATATGGCCCGTAAGAAGCCTGAGAATCTAAAAGCTAATGTAAAAGCATTGCTGGAATACTGCAACGCTAATAGCTACGAAGTGCATCAGTTTAATAAATACCAATTTAGAGTTATGGGTGACACGGCAATGATAGATGTATGGCCTTCAAGAATGAAGGTTCACGTTATTGCCAGTGAATACCCTGAAAAAGTAAACGATTACCGCACATTGAGCTTCAACCTGGATACAAGCGAGCTTGATGAGCTGCTTAAAAGGAGTGGGCGATGAAACTTTCACAAGCAACCAAAGAAGCAAAAGAACGTATTAAACAAAAAAACGAAAAGGAACATAACGAAATGAGTAAATTAGCTAAATTCAAAACACCATTGGTAGTGGTCGGTACTATCGTTGTTACATTGGGTACAGTGTATGCAGCCTATACCCTTTACATGAACGGTTACAACCACGGTGCGAATGATCAAAAGCAAATTAGTGCAGAAGTCGCCAGTAAGTTGGCAGCTTTAAAAACCAGCCAGAAGTAAGCAAGGTCGATACTTCTAGCGATACAAAGGCCTTAAAACTAGAGTCTATCAACAGCGGGGAGATTCTAGCAATATCAGAAACGTATACGGCAGCCAAACCAAAAGTGGCTGCCGTTTCAAATGTCGAACAAATCATACGAGAAGCAGCAAGAAGGCACGGCGTGGACGAAAACCATTTAGTGAATATAGCAAGATGCGAAAGTGGCCTAAACCCGAAAGCTGTTAATTACGGCTACAACGAGAATGGCTACCCTAGCGGGCTATTTCAACATCTAAGTGGCTACTACCCTGCTCGCGCTGCTAAATACGGTTACTCAACCGATGTGTTCGATGCTTACAGTAACGCTAATACAACGGCAGCTATGTTCAGAGATGGGCTTAGCTACCTTTGGGAATGTAAATAGGAGAGTGTATGAAAGAGCGAGTATTCTTAGCTGCTATTTTCTTTGGCCTAGCCATCGTTGTGGCAGTGCATCTACTAACCGACACGACACAAGAAACACATACACCAACAATTACAGCCGCAAAAACTAGCTCAGTAAGCACGGCACATCCTGAAGAAAATCGAATGATCGAGCTTACTAATGAATATCGAAAAAATGAGGGTTTGAACGAGCTAAAAGTAAACAACCAGCTAATGACTTCATCACAAGCAAAAGCCGATGTGCTTTGTGAATCTGGTGAATGGTCACACACACCTAACGGTCAAAAGTTCTATAAGGAGATTATAGAAAGTGGTTACAAATACCGAAATGCTGGTGAAAATTTAGCTAGGAAATTTGATAGTACTGATAAAGCTTTTCAGGCACTAATAGATAGCCCTACTCACTTAGAAAACATTGTGGGTGATTACAAAGAAATTGGCGTGGGTTTTGCAGAGTGTGGCGGTAAAAACTACTATGTAATTCACTATGGAGAGCAACTATGAGAGAGATCAAGTTCAGAGCGTGGCTCACGTTAAGCGAGTATGACGATGATGGAAACTATAAAGACTATTACGGCATGGCGACGCGAATCTCTGTTTATTATGACGGCTCTATTGGTTTTCATGTAGAACACGGTCACGATATATTCGGCGGGGACATATTTGACCGTGCCATGGATAACGGAACGGTCTGTGTGTATGAAGAGTGGTGCATGTGGGAAGGCCACTGCAACCTCATGCAATACACCGGCCTCCGCGACAAGAACGGCGTGGAGATATACGAAGGTGACATTCTTCAATACGTCTCGCCCGAACCGCAAGAAGAAGATGTGCCAGACAGGTATGTCGTTGAGTGGGTCGGCTTTGGCTGGGAAGCAACTTGGCAGCACGCGCACAAACCAAGTTACGTGAGCGATGGACGGATGTCGCTTCAAGGTTGTGACGAAGACATGGAAGTCATCGGCAACATCTACGAAAACCCTGAACTGCTGAATGGCGGTGGTGAATGACAGAAAAACAAAATAGGGTGGGCCAAAAGCGTACACTCACTCAAAACCGTGCCTTGCATTTAATGTTCGGGCATCTCGCAGCAGCCTTGAACGCAAGCGGTTTTGATATGAAAAGAACACTAAAAGCAGATGTTGATATTCCTTGGAACGCTGACACGGTAAAAGAATACTTGTGGCGACCTATACAGAAGGCTCAGTTACAAAAAGATTCTACCGCCGATTTAACGACCAAAGAAATAGACGAAGTACTTGATACGCTCATACGGCACTTAGGGAATGTCACAGGCGTTCAGGTCAACTTCCCTTCTATTGATACTATGCTACACGAAAAACAAGTGAGGGAACATGAACGAGGGTGAGATACGGTTTGTAGTTAGAGCTTACAACCATGAAGGCAAGTTCATAGATAGCTATGACTTTATAGCAACATCTGAACATGACATTTACGAGCAAGAAGAATCTATTTCAGATTTTATGGAATGCGTAATTGTGGAGCATGAGGGTTAATATGGCAGCTAAAGATTTAACTACCATACAGAAACGAGTGCTTGAGGTAATTCGAGAATTTCCACCAGCAGCAAATGATGATGCTGCATTACTCGATATTTATTGGCACAAGTATTGCGATTGGGATGATACAAAGTCGTTGTACTGGAATTTGAGCCGATCAACACAGGCAGAAACCATTACTAGACGGCGTAGAGAGCTTCAAAACCTTGGGCTAATTACTTATTCCAAAGAAGCCACAAGACGCCGTGAAGAAGCTTTTAACAATGAACGTGAACGCGCTGGAGCTGTACTACCGACGCCTGGCAAAGCGGTTAGCTGGTTGGATGATGATGAATGAAAATAATTGTGTTGAGGAGTGTGCAGCATGAATACTGAGATGGCATTCGATGTGCCTATAGTTAAAAAATCTGGCTCAAAGTTATCTGCTCAAGCTATGAAGGCTATTCATTGGTATACCGAGCATTACAACTTGAGGGCTGAGTTAAGTACGCCACCACAGATTTATTTCACAAGTAAAGAGTTGGGCGAAACATACCCGAATCTATTAACAGATGT
>JAAXIO010000050.1 GCA_012270305.1 Candidatus Saccharimonadota bacterium | reverse complement strand
AACGAATGAAACAGTTTAAAGATAAGTCGAGAGATCAGTCAGATGTTTCTGTAGGCTTGTTTAACTAACCAATGCTAATGGCTGCAGACATTTTACTCTACAGGGCGGCATATGTGCCGGTAGGGGATGACCAAACTCAGCACCTTGAATTCACTCGTGACATTGCCGAGCGAATGAACAGTCGTTTCGGGGAGTTGTTCGTTGTACCGGAGCCTGTTAAAAAACAGCATGAATTTTTTGGTAAAGAACAAGGCCTTCGAATTATGGATCTCCAGAATCCCTTTAAGAAAATGAGTAAATCGGATGAGTCGGGTAAGGGCGTCCTGTTCTTAAGTGACAATCCAGACGTAGCAGCTAAGAAAATTATGAGTGCTACCACCGACGATAAGGCAAATGTAGCGTTTGATCGTGCAAGCCAGCCAGGCATCAGTAATTTGCTAGAAATTCTCGCACTGCTACGAAACACATCGGTAGTAGATACCGCTAAAGAATTTGAGGGCGAAACTCGCTACGGTGAATTTAAAAAGATTGTAGCGGATGAGGTAAGGCGCTTCTTAACTGATTTTCAACATAAGCTGAAGAATGTCGACGAGGCCGCAGTACTTGAAAAGCTAGAATCGTCTGAAAAAGCTATGAACGTGCAGGCAAACAGAACGCTTCAGGCCGTACAGCAGGCAGTTGGCCTTCGAAGGTAGTATAGCCATGCGTCTTGATGTGTATGTTGCAAAACAATGGCCAGAGCAGTCGCGGTCTACTTGGCAGAAGTTGATTCAAGCTGGCTATGTGAGGGTAAACGGTAAGGTTGAGAAACAGATAAAGCGCGACGTAACAGAGACAGATAGTATCGAAGCCACCCCGCCACAACAACCTTCCTACGATGATATGAAGCTGCCGATTATATATGAAGACAACTCGGTGATAGTTATTGATAAGCCTGTGGGTGTACTTACGCACAGTAAAGGTGCCGTAAATCAGGAATTCACGGTAGCAGAGTTCGTACGACCGCTTACGGACTATAAGCAGGAAACGAATCGGCCCGGTATCATTCATCGACTTGATAGGGCTACGTCCGGCGTACTACTTTGTGTAAAAACAAATGAGGCTGCTGCGTATATAGCAAAGCAATTTACGAACCGCACAACAAAAAAGCACTACATGGCGGTAGTTTCAGGAGTACCAAATCAACTTGAGGCTATGATTGATTTACCGATTGAACGAAACCCAAGTGCACCCAGTACGTTTCGCGTTGGCCCTGGTGGTAAATCTGCAGAAACCTACTATAAAGTACTCACGAGCAATGATGAAAAGAGCTTGATAGATCTTAAGCCTAAGACCGGGCGCACTCACCAACTTCGCGTTCATATGGCCTATCTAGGTACACCCATAGTTGGTGATCCCGTGTATGGATCAGTGGATGCGGATCGGATGTATCTTCATGCTGCTTCACTCGAAGTAACACTCCCCGGCGGTGAAAGAAAAGTATTTAGCTCTCCATTACCCGCTTCATTTAAGAGCCAAGTAGCCTAAGCTATGCTAGTGCTCAACGAATCAACAAAAGCATTTGTGTCGCAATTTAAGGCAGCCGCTCCACAGGCACAATTAATAAGCGGGCCGAAGGGCAGCGGACTCCATACGTTAGCTGCGTCGCTAGTGAGTCAGTCTGGGACACTACTAAATACCGTTACGCCCATTCGCAAAACACCAACTTCGTTACCTTCAATTAGCGTGGAGCAGATACGGTCGCTATATGAGCGGGCAAGAACACGACTCAATGGCCCACATTTTATTGTGATAGACGATGCCGACACAATGAATCACTCAGCTCAGAACGCACTGTTGAAACTTCTCGAGGAGCCGAATGAGACAATTCACTTTATTCTAACTACCCATTCCGTTGAAAAACTTTTACCTACCATACGCTCAAGAGTACGACATTTCGCAGTTCCCCCAATTAGCCAGCAAGCGAGTAGTGAACTACTGAAGTCCTTGGGAGTGAACGATGAGCTTGTAGTGCGACGTCTCCTATTCATTGCTTCAGGGTTACCAGCAGAACTATGCCGAATGGCCGATTCACCAGCTGACTTTAAAGTACTCGGCGAGCGTGCAGCTACCGCAAAGGCATTCGTTGAAGGTAATACCTACCAACGAATGGTGATAATCTCTAGTTTAAAAGATGACCGATCGGGAGCAATTGAGCTGATAGAAGTCATACTTTTGATGTTGAGAAAGTCTATTGGGTCTATGAATCACAGCCATACAATCAGAATGATTGACAATCTGATGTCCTGCAGCGAATCAATTCGTGCTAACGGCAATATTCGTGTGCAATTCCTGCGTGCCATCACAAAATAAGTAGTATTTTATATGGTATAATTACGAATAGAATGCTTGGATTACTTTTACTAGCGTTAGCGGCAGCATGGGCGCTATATCAAAAACAAACTATCGCAGAAGTAGCCCTCGAGTTACCTTCTCGAGTAACACATAAACTTGATCGCTTGTGGGAAATTGCTCAAGAAAGTCTCAAAGATAAGAAATATTTACGAGCTGAAAAGGCACTGCTCACGATCCTGCGTGTGGATGAGCGAAATGCTACAGCCTACAACCGACTTGGAATCCTATATGCTAAGCAGCAAGCGTACGAAGACGCAATTGAATGCTTTGAGATCGCCCAAAGTCTCGAACCAAGTGCCAGTAGTCTTCATAATGTAGGGCTGATTTATTACGAAACAGAACAGTACGACAAGGCGATACTCGCATTTGAACAGGCGCTCGAAATTGAAGAAGACCTAGCGGCTCGCCACATAGCATACGCTAAGGCGCACGAGAAAGTAGGCAATACTAAGAAAATGTTAACCGCACTAGAGCGAGCGGTCGAACTCGAAAAAAATCCGCAAACGCTCACTATTTTGGCAGACGCATATGATCGGGCCGGCCAATCAGACCTTTCAACTGAACTACGTTTGCAAGCCTCTAAAATGATAGTGCCAGAAGGCCAGCCAAAACGAGTAAAACAACCTCGGCGCGTCGTCATGTAGTAATCCCTACAGATCCCCTTGAAAAAACGAGTATACTCCGTTAAAATAACTCAGTACCTTACAATTATGTGCCGCTTTAGCTCAGCTGGTTAGAGCAACTGTTTTGTAAACAGTAGGTCCACGGTTCGAATCCGTGAAGCGGCTCCAAGTACCTGCCGGAGTCGTCTAGTGGCAATGACAGGAGACTGTAAATCTCCCCCTTTTTAGGTTCGTAGGTTCGAGTCCTACCTCCGGTACCATAGCTCCTCTTTAACGGAGTTATTTTTTATTTAGTATACTATACCAGTCTATTGACTAATTAGATAATTTGTAGTATGATCAACATATGTTTGGGAAGAGATCTGTAGACCGAAAACATACCGATCCTACTGTCGTGTGGAACATGTTTAGTATGCAGCAGCAAAAGGCTCGAAGTGAGTCAAAAAGAAGCTATCAGGACAGAATGAAACAAGTGCTAGCGCATGAGCCTCGTATTGACACTGTTTTACCTCAGCCAAAGTCTCGTTCTCATTTTTATTCAACGGCTCCAATGTCTGCCTCTCAGGACACTGGCCGAATCAAACGTGAGCGAAAGGTGTAATCATGAAAGTCACAAAAAACCCATCACTCGATATTATAGAGCAAGAAATCCGTATTAAGCACGGTGAGCTGAACGAACTTTACAATAAAAGGCAGGCTATAGCTGCAACTGGAAATGCTACAAAAAAAGCTAAGAAAACTAATTTAAAGAACATTGATTTATCAACGTTCGATTTAACGTTAGATAACTAGTAGGAGATGTATGGTACAAGCGATTCTTGATGCAGTAGTGGTATGGAATAAACGACACGACGATCGCGCTAAACTACAGTATGTATACGCCATTGGTGCGGTTACATTGCTCGTTATCGCGGGACTACTGGGGCTCGTTAATACCGCGATAAGTTCGTATTTATTGCAAGCAACATTCTTCTTATCAGTTTTATTTTTCGTGAATGCAATCGCTTGGGCGCTCACAAAATCATTTATTATTGACAAGCTCCCGCGAAACCAAAAGCGAAAATAACTGCTTAATACCTCTATAAATAAACCCGTATATCTGGTACAATTAACGATTGAAACGCCGTCGTAGCTCAGCTGGTAGAGCGCATCCATGGTAAGGATGAGGTCTCGGGTTCAAGCCCCGACGATGGCTCCATTCACGCCTTCTAGCATTTTCGTAAGGAATATGCTATAATGATAACAATACACCAAATATTAATCTTTAAACGGAAATATAATGGCAAAGAAGAATACAAAGCGTAAGCTGGTTGGTTTAGTAAGTAGTTTAAGTGGTCATCGCACATACTACACTACAAAAAATACTCAAAACACCCCAGAAAAGTTAGAAGTAAAAAAGTACGATCCTATCGCTCGTAAGCACGCTCTATACACCGAGACTAAAAAGAACCTCGGTCGTAACGAAGTAAAGGCGCGTAAGAGTTAATTGAAACCGATTAGCCAGAAGGTATATATCGCTAGCAGCAACGCTAGCGATATTTTTTATCTAATTCACGCGCCAGCCACACGCCGTTTGTAAGCATCGTGTGCAATAGTTTTGCTGACGGTATTGGGCGCTCACTATACACGTATAAATTGTCGTCGATAACTTCGATTGCCAAGCCTTTGCAGTGTTTGGCGAGTACTTGTGTAATTTCAGGGCTAAACAGAGACTCGGCCTCAGTCGAATTAGCCGGCACGGTATGTAGTGCAAAATTATCTGTGAACTGAGCCGGGTACTCGTTACGATGCTGCAGTGTATGCGGTAACATCATTGGGTATTTTGTCTCAAGAAGTTCATGAAAGCCAGGCAGGCGAGACGCAGAGCTTATAAATATATGCGGTACGTCGCGAGCATGCAGTAAGTCTATTTCAATAATATGCCATGCGTGCGGTTTGCCTCCCTGCAGTACGTCTCGGCGTTCTACGAAAATAACATCGTAATCATCGTAGGTGCCTATACAATAGTGATCATCCGTATGTTGCAGGCTTACTGTAAACCCTCGCACAATGTGATGTTCGTCATCGCGCTGACTAACGTGCCCAAAATAAACAAGCCCTGATTCATCTGTGAATCGTCGGACAATACGTTTCATCTCACGATTTCGTAGTCCAAGCTGGCTCGATACGAGTGATCGGAGCATGTGTGCTACCGTTGGCTTTCTATTCTATCTAACTGTGTTGCCATATATTCGGCATGGCTCCATACAAGTGGTGATACAGACAGTGGCTCAAGGCTAATAGGGTTCAATTGTTCCGCCAGCATCAATGAGTTATCGAAAGTACTGTGAATCCATGCAAGAATCGTATCAGCCAAGCCCTCGTCGCCAGTCTCACGAGCATACTGGGACACCCATAATGATGCTATGTACCAGTAGTTACCGAGTCCAGTCGTTGCCTCGCGGTGATAATCGTCATGTTCATAGCGAGGAAGGCCGTAACTGTCACCAGCAAAGAATTGTTGCTTGATAGTTTCAAACGATCGCAAAAGCTCATCGCTATCGATGGAAAACAAGCCAAACATGTACGCACCGAAGAAGCTCGAAAGATCAATCGTCTGATCATACTCTAATGATCCATCCTCCAATATATTTAGACCTTTATAAAAATGCCCGCGTTCATGACTAAATAAGTGCTTTTGCGCATTACGCTGAATGTCATCAGCGACTGCACGCCATGACACAGCAGAATCAGAGTCATTGGCAGCTTCAGCCAAGTCTGCGGCAGCCAGAAGTGCAGCATACACCACTGAAGTAGTATAGGTGGTGGTCATGAATTTCTCTTCCCATAAGTCATAAGTGGGTTTCGGAAGACCAGTCACTTCATCTACGTACCCAGCCATAAAATCAGCCATCTGTTTAATGTAGTCGGAGTAGAATTCTTCAAGTAGGGCAGAATCCTTATGAATGGCATAGAACTGAGCGAACATAAATAGTGTTAACGCCGTTTCGTCTTCTTGAATTGGCGGTGCACTGGTTTGGTCATGTACGTATGGATGCCAGCTTGATCCTAATGCTCCATCGGCTTGATATTTGTGCATTAGATACCCAGAAGGATGCAGACCACGTTTCGTAAATTCGAAGAATCGAAGTGGTTCATCCTTATATCCCATGCGAATCAGTGGCCATAGCGCGTAGGCACCATCCCTGGGCCAGCAGTATCCATAGGCATCGCGTGAATAGTTCAACATGGTCGTGTCGGTGCTAGCTATAACAGCGCCTCGTTTATCAATGTGCGATTTAACTATTAATGCGCTATGTAAAAACAACCTTCGCTCGGCAACTGGCAAGGACTTGCTTGCTTGCTTTGCAGGAGTGAGCCACTGATGCCACCACTCGGCTGACGAAGATAAAAATGAATCCACTCCATTGTCTTCTATCGCTTTATGAACTGACAATGCGTCTCTGGTTGACCGCCCAGCGGCAATCCAGTAATGAACGCGAGATGAGCTAAATCCAGGCATTTCTATCTTAAACCTTAGCGTCGAGTCAACTCGACCATGCTCAACAACAGAGCATGATAGCTCCCCGTCGTCCGCATCTCTGTACGTACCCTCGCGCCCTTCAATGCCAAAAAGACCAACCGAGAATTGATCGAATGGCAAGTTTTCTGCTGTGCCACTAATGACGAACGCTCGCCGTCCGCGGTAATGTAGTATAGCATTCGAATCAGGCAAATACTGCGCGGTATCTGTATTGCTACGAGAGTCTCCAATGGCAAATGCCTGATGTGTAAATAAGCGTAAATCAATTGCATCACCTGAGAGATTCACTATATGAATATTGCGGATAAACACATTTACATCTGTTGCTACTAGGTCGTCAAACTCCAGCATCACGCCAAGAGTATCGTTCACAGCACGGGTGTGGCCTATCAGTGCACCATCAGCTGTCCATGACTCTGTTCGCCATGCCACTTCATCATCCAGCCAGCTAAGAGTGCCGTTCACCCATACGCCGAGCTTATGACGCATATTTCTACCCGCACAGTGGTTTTCTAGTCCTACATACGGAAAATAAAAATCATGAACTAGGCCAAATTTATTCAAACCAACATGCATTTCGCCATTTGATAGTACAACAGGTCTGCCCACTAAAAGCCCCCGTGTGAACTATTGTGGTAAGCCATTAACCTATATCGAACATCACGAACAGCATTCATGTAATACAAGAAGGCGTCGTACGGCGAGTCGTATGGGCTAAAGTAGGCATGAACATCGCCATCGTGGAACCATTTTGTACACATATAGTACGGATGGTCTGATGTCTGTAGTTTCCGCCAATCGCCAATTAACTGCATGTCACCGGAACGTATAATATCGTGCTCTAACCCGTATATGTAGCGCATCGCTTCATGCTGCATAGTGTTTCCAAGCCAGGCGCTTAAGTCTCGCTCAGAGTCTGCCCAGGTAACCGTATGAGGCATAGACAGTTCGCCAGCTGAGCTGAACGATTCTGCGGCTTCAGTTACCGTATAAAAGCTAACATCACTGCGATTCGACCAATTTAGTATGAGTGATTTGAAAAATTCAAATATACCGGTATCTTCCCATTGGTGCTCACCGAATGTTTCATAATCCATAAACAAGTTAATAATGTCACCATCGTTCAAGGCGGCATTGAGCCACTGCTCATAACTGCTGGCACTGAGTGGGTATTGCTCCCAATTTTTATTGCCAAAACGGAATGCGATATCATCGCTCAATCGGTAGTTTTTAGTAAGTAACCGTATACTATCTGTTCCTGGTGGCTGGTATGGTCGATTTGGTGTTCGCCCTGCAAGAATTGGATCCCACCCTTCGGCAAGCACTGCTTTGTAGCCAGCTTGCTCCGCCCATGAGCCGATGTCATCGTAATATGATAGCTCGGTATTTCTAAACGAGGTAGGCTTTACGCCAAACACACGCTTCACCATATCTGCATGCATTGCTACCTGGCGTTCGAACTCCTCACGAGAATAGAAAAAGGCGAGCGAGTGATAATATGTTTCGGCGACAATCTCTACCCGACCAGTTGCTACTAGTGCTTTGAAGTCTTCTAGTACATCAGGCGCATACTTTTCGGCCTGTTCAACAAAGGTGCCGGTAATGCTTAAAGACACTTTAAAGTCAGGGGTTGAATCGAGTAGTTCTTTCAAAACCCGGTTCATTGGCCTATAGGATTTGTCGGCAACCTTGTTAAATACTTTTTGATTGTTACGATCCGTTTCACTCTGATCATTAAAGTAGTCATGGTTACTAGCGGTGTCGAATATTGAGTAGTCAGATACTCGCCATGGTTGGTGAACATGAAGATAAAGTACTATACCTTTTTGGCTCATGCTGTCACTCCGGTTTTAAGCGTAGCGTACATCGACATACATTGCTTGGCTACAGCGTCCCACGATATTCGCGTATACTCACGCTTCACATTCTCGGTAAGTTCGTACTGCAGGGCCTTCGATGTTGCGATTGCAACTAATTGATCGGCGAGCTTATCGGTATCCCAGAAGTCATACCTGAATATGTGCGATAGTACCTCACCTACGCCAGATTGTTTGGTGATAATGAGTGCATTATCGTGATGCGCGGCTTCAAGCGCCGTTAAGCCAAATGGCTCAGAAACTGAGCTCATAACGAATATGTCGGCAACCGTGTACGCGTCGCGCCACTGCTGGCCACGAACGAATCCAGTGAAGAATACTTTATCAGCGATGCCAAAGTCTGCCGACAGCTGCAGTAGCTCATCACGTTGTTCACCATCGCCCGCTAGTAAAAATACTAATTTGTCGTATCGCTCACACGCCTTTGCTGCTGCACGCATGAACTGCAACAGGCCTTTTTGCAACGTGAAACGCGTAACCGTAGCTGCAACAGTGTAGCCCTCTTGTTTTAAAAACTCTAAGTATTTGTAAGTACGGTGATCATACTGGTAGCCGTCGTCTAATGTGGCTGTATCTAAGGCGTTATAAACCACTTCAACTTTATCTGCTGGTATTCCGTAACGGTGGACAATCAAGCCCTTCGTAATCTCCGACACAGCAATAATTCTATCTGCCATTAGCAGGCCTTGTTCTTCAATTTCATGCACAATTGGATTTCCGTAGCCATTCCCGGCACGATCAAACTCTGTGGCATGCACATGTACAATCAGCGGGGCCCCGGTGATTTCCTTTGCGCGAATGCCTGCCTCAATCGTGAGCCAGTCGTGAGCGTGTATGGCATCTGGCTTAGTTGATTGAACCAACGTATCAACAAACTCTACATATCGCGCTTGTACATCACGGATTGTCGTAAGCCTATCGGTTGGCTTTCGGTGCAAGGCATCAGTAATTGTAGAAGGTGTGTCATATGCACCCATACCATTACGGTGTAGCGGCTGCAACTGAGTAGCAGAATGAATCCGCATAAACTCAGTTTTTGGATGATGAGCTTTGTAAGGAAGTACGAAGTCGATTGAAGAGCCGGCCATCGCAAGCGCTTTTGACATGTGATAACATGCCACACCGAGTCCACCACTATTATGTGGTGGCAGCTCCCACCCGAGCATCAGTATATTCATTTGACGTTCCGAGCATCTTCTATCAGACGCTAGCGGCCTCCTTTTGTTTTGTCTGCCTGTAGTATACCGAGTCGCTTATGGTTTTTTCAAGAGGTTTCTATCTTGAAATTGGCCATTTTCACCAGCTATACTAATAAGAACGATGACAAATGACTTTCTTCCTATGCTCAGCCGTGAGCTGAGCGATATTTTTACGCAGGCCAACCCATACCGATCATTACTTATTCTTATCGGGGCCATTGCTGTGAGCTACTGGCTAAGTAAGTATGTAGCTCGATTTATTATCTTTATAGCTCAAAAGGTAGCGGTGCGTTCAGATAATGAGTCGGACGCAATAAAAGCAGTTCGACTGAGACAGGTTGAAACATACCTAGGGGTGATTGTAGCTGCGGTACGCGTAGTGATAGTAGCGGTTGTAGCATATGCAGCATGGCGTATCTTGAGCCCCGAGGGTAGCGCTGCAATTAGAAGTAGTGGGGCGGCAGCGATTGGTGCCAGTGCAATATTTATTGTAATTGCCGGACAAACCGTGGGGCCACTACTTCGAGACATCACTGCGGGCGCAACTATCATTGCTGAGCGCTGGTTTACGGTAGGTGATTATATTAAGGTGGAGCCATTTCTTGATGTTACTGGGGTGGTGGAGCGATTGACACTTCGCTCCACGAAACTTCGCTCACTGAGTGGTGAAATAATTTGGATACATAATCAAAAAATCGATGCCGTTCAGGTAACACCAAATGGCGTACGAACAATGGCTGTCGATGTGCTCGTAAATAATAAAGAGCTGGGTGAAAAGCTCATTCGGCAATCGATTGCTAAATTACCAACAGGGCCTATGACACTCGCAGGCAAACTGAGAATTGTAGATACCATTCAGTGGTCGGATGATTTGTGGATGATGACCGTGCAAGGAAAAACTGTACCCGGTAGGGAATGGCTAATTGAGCGCTACTTTGTGAGTACCCTAGAGAAAGATAATGCGAAATTACTCAAAAAAGATCGGTTACTTGCGGCAGAGCCAATTGTTCGCTACGCCGACCCAGATACAGAGCGTAAATTCCGCCGTGCTGTTCGTATTCAACAAAATAAGTAGCCTTTTCATCTGTAATTTAGTACAATCAATCGAGTATAGGAGTGTAGCTCAGGTGGCTAGAGCACCGGTCTCCAAAACCGGGTGTCGGGGGTTCGAGTCCCTCCACTCCTGCCAGTAGACAATTTACATATTTTATGCTATAATACTCCTGTTTCGTTGAAGCGGGAGTATTCTTCGTTTCCGAAGCACTTTGACAAGCAGACAAACTAATTAGCAGTGAGATTAAGTGCTCGGCACAAAGCGGAACATTTCATCTCGCTGCTATGCAGTTGAGTACTAGGAAGAGTAGCCTCATGGCCTATACCGGATTGACCACCAAGATCTGCAAGAAGGCGTGGGACATCGTCTCCGTCACTGCTGATGCCGCTCACGAGGACGGTGTCACCAACAAGTTCGCTGGCACCATCGTCGTAGCCTTCCCGCACACCTACCCGGGTAGCGAGTTCGACATGATCTTCATCGCCGATGCCGACCCGAACCACCCCGACAAGGAGAAGTATGAGCGCATCGCCGTCGAGAAGGCGAAGGTGAGCTGGGAGACCGGACTGTCAAGCCGCAAGGTTCAGCAGGACGCTCCGCACCTCTACCGGCCCGGCATGACCAAGTGGGGTGGCTCCGTCATCGAGAACGGACTGATCGTCGCTTTCAGCGGTGTTCAGGCAGTCTTCGATGAGGCCATCGCTGGCACCATGCTGCGCTGGATCGTGGCGCTGTGTCAGGACGAGATAACCAAGCCGGGCGGCGTGATGGAGAGCGAGAGCTCGTTCATCGGTGAGTCTCCGCACCGGAGGGAACCGCAGCCGCGCAGTGCTGGCCCCAACGAAGTGGGTCTGGCTGACGACTGACGTCGTCTCGTACAGAACGGCGAATGTGGCAAGTGGATATGGGTTACAACCTAGGTTCACGATCCCCGTGATGTTTTCCTTAACTCCATGTCTGCTTGTCATATTCGCTTACATGAATGTGTATTCATGCTGATGAGTCCGAAAGGACGAAAAGCGAAAACTATATTACACCACACCAGGTTCGGTAATCATCCTTGAGCCCCCGCCATATCGAGATATTAAGACTTACCCAGTGAGTCTTTTTTTGTTACTATCCATTCATGGTTGCGCATGCTCATAGGTTTATTCAGTATCTGATTGATATACGTATTTGGTATACAATTTTTGGAGTATTGATGAGTCTTGTAGCACACGAGTTATTTCATTTACTCGTACACGCCGGACACATTCAGAAGATTGAGTTTTTCCCAACTTGGTACAACATCGTATCTATTACCGTTGAAAACGAAAGCTTTTTAACAAAAACAGCCGAAGAAATGATCGCCTACACAATAACAGTCCTTATTTTATTTCTTACCATAATAGATGTATATGCAATTCACGATAGCCGTGACCGTCGCACTGTATCCGAAACCCTATACAAAAAACAAGCAATCAAAAAAAGTTGATTATTTCAGCATTTTTTCAGGATCGGTACCTATACTCGGGTGAAAGCTAGTTGTACATGACACTACATGTGTTACAATGTAAACAGAAATACGGAGGCTCATATGGAAGAAGATAAAACTCTGACCCAAGGCACAATCTCCGATGACTTTGGCCCAAAAAAGGCAACACCTTACGAAATGCTTATGCGACAAAGCCGCAAAATGGGTGGGCTAGCTACACGCACCTACGATGTAACCAAAGAGTTTCTAAAACAAGACGTAAGCGCACTTCACCCCGACAAAATTCTGTTCGGACGCGCCGCAAACTCGGGTTCACGGCGTAAAATCGCTATAAAAGATGTGTCAGACAACGATGTGCTATCAAGGGCAGAAAAAGCCCGCATACAAGATAGCGACCGCGAAGCAGGTGAACGCGATGCGAAAACACTCGATCCGCGCGAAGGTTTACGTAAACTAGTACGCAAATCTCATCAGTTGCTGGCTAGTGCTCAAACAGTCATTTTGCCAATTAATCTATTCCCAGACTCAGTTACCATCGACCGCACAAAAGTAACTATCACAAAACGTACGTTCTTCTGGACATCAAGCGTAATCAGTATTCGGATTGAAGACGTATTAAACGTGGCTTGCAGTACGGGGCCGATTTTTGGATCTTTAACTATATCGAGTCGCATTATGAATTCTACAGACCACTACGAAATTGATTATTTCTGGCGCAAAGATGCTATTTATCTCAAACAACTAATCCAAGGATATGTAATTGCTCAACATAATCAAATTGACACGTCGCATTTAGGGCGAAAAGAGTTAGTAAAAACACTGCTCGAACTTGGCAACGACTCCGACTACTAACACCTATGGCTGATTATTTGCTATACTTAGCTATATATGAAATCACTGCAGTTAGAAAAACCGCATGCCATCGTGGTGATAGGTATACAGGGGAGTGGTAAATCGTTTTTTGCCGAAAAGTTTGCCGATACATTCTCGGCGCCATTTATTGATGAATCAGCGTTCGCTACATTCGCTCACGATGAATCAGCCTCTAAATCGATAACAAACCATGTATTAAAAGAAGTGTTAAAAACAAAAGCTACCGTTGTTATAGAATCAAGTGGGTCTAAAGCGGATAGAGTTGAGTTATCGCAGCTTGTTAAAAAAGCAGGCTACGAAGTTCTCCTTGTGTGGGTGCAGACTGATACTAATACAGCCATGGGGCGCGTGCGCAAACAAACATCTGCTACAAAAGAAGAGTTTGAAGATAACGTAAAGCGATTCAGTGCACCATCTGGCGTAGAACAGGCCTTAGTGATTAGCGGAAAGCATACATTTGCCACTCAGGCAAAAACTGTATTGAAAAAGTTATCAGGTGATGGGCGCCCGCTACCAAAAGCAGAAAGCCGAGGGGTAGTACCTGCACGTCACCGCGGCAACATCACTGTAAGCTAGGGTAACTTCCAACTGTGCCATCATTCATCGATAAGGAGTTCGGCACAGTCGACGTACGCAAGTCACGCCTAGCAAAGTCTATGAAGGCGAGCGTAGCACCTTCGGGTAATCTCCGTATCTCTATACCGAGCTATGTACCCATATTTATGGCTAAACGTATGGTGTCGACTTCACGTAATGACATTCGGGAATTATTTAGCCAACGACCAGTTTTGAAATTGATTGACGGCATGAGTATCGGCAAGGCTCACACCCTTCATATTCGAGAAGGGCGTACGTTCTCAGTAAAGCGAATAGGCTATCAGGTGATTGTTACCGCAGCTCATATGAGTGACCTGAAAAAACCTGACATTCTACAGCTTGTTCGTACGCAAATAATTAAAGTACTTCGACGCGAAGCATCGCAACACCTACCAGCACGCATGGCACACACGGCTTCTACGTACGGGTTTTCCTACAACACAATCAAATTTAGTCACGCCAGTAGTCGGTGGGGGAGCTGCAGTAGCCAAAAAACTATCACCTTAAACATTGCGCTAATGAATCTTCCGTATGAGCTTATAGACTACGTTATCATTCATGAGTTGTCGCATACCAAACATATGAATCACTCGCAGGAGTTTTGGAATACAGTTGCAGTATGCGACCCGCTCTACAAGCAGCACCGCAAAATGCTAAAGAAATACAGTCCACACATTTAAGTATGCCTCAGGTATGTGATTGTGCTAATGCTATAATTACCCTATGAGCCCAGTAACAACCGAACACGAAGAAATACTTACCATCGTTAATAATTTGGCAGACGCAGTATATAGTGTTGATGAATCGGGCGTTATTCGTTTATACAACGCAGCCGGCTTAAACCTACTCGACACAAATGCAGGCATAAATGGCAAGAAGCTGAGCGAAGTATTTGCATTAGAAGACGAAAACGGGCAACCTGTTGATCTATTCTCCGAAGTGAAAAAAGCCGAACTAGTTACTGTAAACGATTCCCTGCGTATGCGAAGCGGCGACGACATTATGCGACTTGAATTTACCTATGCTCCGATTCGTAGCGGCTTTTCAGCCGCCAACCCGAGCTCTAATCAAAAGGGCTTCGTAATCATTGCTCGTGACGTCACCCGCATTAAAAGCCTCGAGGAAGAACGTGATGAATTCATTAGTGTGGTGAGCCACGAACTGCGCACACCTGTAACTGTTGCCGAAGGCACAATTAGCAATGCACAGGTGATGCTAGAGCGAAACTCATCAGACATAGCAGCCTTAGAACAAAACCTAGAAGAGGCACACAAACAAGTTGTATACCTAGCAAAAATGGTAAACGATTTAAGTACTCTATCGCGCGCCGAGCGTGGGGTGGCGTCCGAACCGGAACTTATAGATGTAACTGCGCTAGCTCATGACTTATACAACGACTATCATCCAGAAGCAGAAAAAGCAGACCTCCACCTAAACCTAAAACTCGGCACGCGCTTAGGCTCTGTATTAGTAAGTAGACTCTACTTGCATGAACTACTGCAGAATTTCATCACCAATTCGTTGAAATACACAAAGGAGGGTAGTGTTACGCTCAGTATTCACCGACATAACAATCAGCTGCTGTTTGAAGTCATCGATACCGGTATTGGCATATCAAAAAGTGATCAAGCCAAGGTATTTAATAAATTCTACCGCTCAGAGGACTATAGAACCCGCGAGACAAGCGGTACCGGACTAGGACTATACGTAACCAGAAAACTCGCTAAAAAAATGGGTACCGTTATTGAACTAAAGAGTCGGCTAAATCACGGCTCTACGTTCAGCTTTACACTACCGTGTGCGGTAGATTCTTAGATAGTTACTTATTCATCGATAGATATCGCCTCATGGCGTTTCGTGTTTGCAGTCACGATACGCCCCTTCCAGGTGACCCTGCCTAGTGCATATTGAACGAAGCTAACCTGCATCAGAATGAGTTCTTGTATAAGTAATAGGGGAGTAAATACCGTGCGTATTACCCACACATGCCGTCCACACGTTGCTGTATTGAATATCGCCAGCGAAACAAATATACCCAAGCTAGTAACCAGGGCCCACATCGCTACTTCAGTAGACACGCCGGGCACTAGTAGTACTACATATGGCCACAAAAGTACCAACAACAGAACTGTGGCTATCAGCCAACCAGCGATACTTCTACCGACTATTGGATAATACAGCCGTTGAGCGGTTTCGTATTGCGAATGAATCTGTTTTTCGTAACCAACCCCGATGGCTGTAGCACTCAGCAGGTATTTATACCTTCCAAGATGTTGCAACTGTTTTGCCAAGTGTCGCTCGGGGCGAACCGACAATGCATAATTTTTAAACGTAAAGTCGACAGACTCTATTGTGCTACGACGTGCCATCCAAAATGCACTTGCCGCCGGTGGTTTTGCATGCGTACCTAGCAATAATTCCAAATAGTAGCGAAGAGTGCCGAAAAGTGAGCTTGACCTATATCCGTCAGTACGTTGCGGTAGTACCGACACCATGTCAACGTTCGACGATAGGAGAATGTCGACGACCCGGCTAATTGAGCTCACCGAGAGTGTGGTGTCAACATCGATATATAACACCAGCTCTCCGCTCGATTCCGCTAACAGTGTTTGATAGGCGTGATTTTTACCCAGCCAACCATCGGGCAAAGCGGAGCCCGCTATAAACCGTATGCCAGCTTGAGCAAACGATTTTATAATAAGGGGCGTCTTGTCTTCAATACTGTCATCTAACACTAATATTTCTAACTTTGGATAGTCGCTCGCCAACACTGCTTCAAGGCAGTGAGCTAATGCGTGCATTTCGTTTCTGGCTGCAATACAAACCGATACAGTTGGTAAATTTTGGTTTTGGCTACTGCTTGTTACAGTTTTATCTTTGTAGTACCTGATAGCCCATACAGTCCGTATTAATAACAAAAATGTGGCAATGGAGGCTAGCGATAGCAAGAGTATAATAAGCATAATCCCATTGTATCATTGACGTATTGGCCTCTTATGAGCTATAGTACGTATTGACAGTCTGCTTTCAAGCAGACTATTTAAATTGGGAGAATTACCGCGTGGCTAAAAAGCAAAGCAACACAAAAGTGACGCGCATCACCGCTAGTGATGAGAGCGTGGCTAACACTACGCCAAAAAAGCGAAAGCTAAGTACAGTTAAAACAAAGAAAACGACGAACGAAGTTACAAAGAAGAAACGATCGTGGGGCATACTCGGAAAGATCGGTGGCTACTTCAAGGGATCATGGCGAGAACTACGCCAAGTACACTGGCCAACCCGTAAAGCAACCTGGAGCCTCACTGGGGCAGTGCTTCTATTTGCCACTTTCTTCGTAGTACTGATTACGCTACTAGATGCAGGCTTTAAACTACTATTTGAGCAAATTTTACAGTAAGAACAATAAAGGTAAGAACTAATGACAAATAATCGATATGACTCAACTCGCCAATGGTATGCAGTACATACCTACAGTGGCTACGAAGAAAAAGTAGGCGACGACATCCGCCAGCGAATTAACGCTGTTGACATGGCTGACAAAATTTTTGACGTAATGGTTCCTAAAGAGAAGCAGATTCAAATCAAGAATGGTAAGCGAAAAGTCGTTGAAAGCAAGATCTTTCAAGGCTATGTACTCGTAGAGATGAAGCTCACAGATGAAACGTGGTACATCGTGCGTAATACACCAGGTGTCACAGGGTTCGTTGGCAGTGGAACTGAGCCAACTCCGGTATCTGAGAGTGAAATAAGTAAAATTAAGAAACGAATGGGTGTCGAGGATCCAAAACACCACATTGACTTTACCGCAGGTGAGGTAGTTTCTATTACCGACGGTCCATTCAAGGGATTCGATGGCGCGATTGCTGAAATTGATGCAGTAAAAGGCAAAATTCGCGTTATGGTAAGTATGTTCGGCCGCGACACGCCAGTTGAGCTCGATGCCCTACAGGTGAAAAAAGTTTAATGGCTGAAACTTACCAACAAGTCGCTGAGTACGACGCGGTGATCAACACCTATTCGGAATGGGATGACGGAGACTTAGCTGCAACAAATGCCCAGCAATTGAGCATGAGTGCGCAGAAAAGCTATAGCTCTAGTCACGAAGCGAGCACCTCATCAGATCACTGGAGTGGACTTAGCGACGAGCAGCGAAACATACTTAAAGCGCTCGAAGCAAACAAAATTTCGCGCGAAGACGCAGCTCGAGCTTTGGGAACCATTGCAAGCAGAAGCTGTTAGTGATATAATATTAAAGTTACGCACTGCGAAATAGCTTCAACAAT
Organism: Candidatus Saccharimonadota bacterium; assembly: GCA_012270305.1. Lineage (GTDB taxonomy): Bacteria > Patescibacteriota > Saccharimonadia > Saccharimonadales > Saccharimonadaceae > UBA1020. Next base: position 15,539 of record JAAXIO010000050.1, on the reverse strand, counting down.
TTAGCAGTAATTCTATAAGGAAATATATGGCAAAAAAAGTAATTGGTAATCTTAAATTACGCATTCCAGCTGGTCGTGCTACCGCCGGTCCTCCGGTAGGTTCAATTCTGGGTCAGTGGGGGCTTAACATGATGGATTTCATCAACCCTTTTAACGACGCAACCAAAGACCTAATGGGCAAAGATGTAATTGTACACGTTAAGGTATTTGAAGATCGTTCATTTACCTGGAAGAGTCTTGGTCAACCAGTAGATGACATGATTCGTGAAAAAGTTGGCATCCAAAAGGGCAGCGGTAAGCCTCACTCAGAAAAAGTTGGTAAAATCACTCGTGCACAGCTTGAGGAAATTGCCGAAGCAAAGCGCGGCCAACTCAATGCAATCGACCTTGATGGCGCAGTAAAAGTTATTGCTGGTACAGCGCGCTCAATGGGCGTAGAAGTAACTGAATAAACTTTCGCTGACTACACTATTAAACACCCGCCTATTCGTAGCGGGTGTTTTTTATGCATAACTAATTAATTATTCTTCTGTCTCGATAACTCTTCGAGTAACTGATTCATCTCAGCAACGGTGTTCAATCGATACCGCGCACGAGTATGCCCCGGTCCAACCTTAACAGTAACAGCTTGGTGTGCGAGCTCCCTAAACATATCCTCATCAGTGTAATCGTCACCAGCTACCAGAGTAAAGTCTGGCTCGTAAATTGCATCAAGCTCACTTGCGGCGGCACCTTTACTTATTTCTACTGGTTTCACCTCGATAATCTTATCACCGGTATATACACCAATCTCATCGTCGTCAATTGCATGAATTAATTCTCTTTTTAATTCACCGGCTCGTACGTAGGCAAGCTCTGGCGTGACGTTACGATAGTGCCATACTAACGAGTAGTCTTTTTCTTCGATTTCGGCTCCGGCCGTTCTAGAAACATATTTTTCTAAAATAGGCTTTAGCTTTTTCTTAGTCGACGGAAAGCCACTCTCAACACGCGACCATCTGCCGTCGTATTTCGACCAAGCGCCGTGTTCTGCAATGAGCGTGACATCGATGCCCTTAAACCATTTATCAAGTGCTTTTTTAGGGCGTCCACTAACGATTGCTACATGATTGCGCTCATCATCTACTAACCTCTTAATAAGCCTACGAAGTTTTAATGACGGCTTTGCTAACAACGCACGCGGGCTTGCAACAAAGTCTTTTAGCGTTCCGTCGTAATCAAGGATGATTAATCGAGAAGTCGCTTTTGCATATGCATCTAGAACCTCATTTCTGTGTTCGCCCTTCATGTGTTTACGATAATGTTTACCGCGGCTATGTGCCGTTGCTTCAAGGTCGCCCATGAACTCACGGCCCCAAGTTTGCACCGTATATGATTTAAGTCGGCGCTGCATATCTCTCATGCGTCGTTGCTGCTCGCGCTTATTCATTGTAAGCGCCTCATTCATCGATTCAGCAACAGACCTTGTGTTATGCGGGTTAATACTCAGTGCTTCCGGTAGCTCATCAATAGCACCAGTCATTTCGCTGAGTAGCAATACGCCAGGTCGGTTTTGCTTCGACGCAATGTATTCTTTCGCTACTAAGTTCATACCGTCGCGTATAGGAGTAACTAATGCAACATCTGCGCTTGCATATAGCGCAACAACTTCAGCAAATGGGCGATTTTGAAATTGATACGAAATTGGAGTCCAGTCTACCGTTCCAAACTCCCCATTAATTCGACTCACGGCTTGTTCAATACGATCGCGCAGCTGCTGATATGTGCCAACATCAGTTCGCGATGGCACCGCCACCATAATAAGCTTTACTTTACCGCGCCACTTAGGGTAGGTATCAAGAAAACATTTGAACGCATCAAGTCGTTCTATAATTCCTTTTGTATAATCTAGCCGGTCAACCGATAGAATCAGCTTCATTCCCTTATAATGCTGAGATAGAGAACTCATTGCATCTTTTGTCTCAGGGTTGCTCAGTGTGTGCTTGAATTTCTCGTAGTCTATACCGATAGGGTATGCGTCGGTTTTAATTGTTCGCCCCTGATATTCCAACATACCCTGTTGATTACTTACTCCGAGCAACCGAAGCGTGCTTGATAGGAAATGCCTCGCATAGTCAAAAATATGGAATCCAATTAAGTCGCTACCGAGCAACCCTTCCAGCAGCTCTTTGCGCTGGGGTAGTAAACGGTAAATTTCAAAAGACGGAAAGGGTATATGCAGAAAGAATCCAATCGCGCTTTGTGGGATTGCCGCTCTCAACATACCTGGCAAAAGCATAAGTTGGTAATCATGCACCCAAACAGAACTGGTAGACGACGCAACTTTCTGCACCGCAGCGCTATATAATTTATTTACAGATACGTAGGCCTGCCAATACTCGTCTTTATGCCGAGTGAGTGACTGAAAATAATGAAACAGTGGCCATAGTGTATCGTTAGAGTAGCCTTCATAAAAGAGCTCAATCTGCTCTTTTGTTAAATAGACCGGATAGCAATCGTGTTTGGCTAATTCAGTTGTAATATGCCGTTTGTCCGCTGCGGTTAAGTCATCGGAGGCAATACCAGGCCAGCCAACCCAGATTCTTTCAGGTTGATCAAGTGATGACATTGCTGTAGCTAGGCCACCTGAGCTAGCTTCAAACACCAACTCGCCATCACGTTTTGAGACACTTACGGGTAGTCGATTTGATACTACGACTAGTTTGTACGAACGCATGTATTTCTAGTATAAACCACATGGCTACGTATGGCCAAACCAACTTCAGTCAATGAGAGCTGGGCTATACCTAGCCAGCTACATCAACAATTGCTTAAAGTACCAAATTCAACACAGAGCAGCTATAGTGCAGTCTACACGTTATCAGCTATACTTATTACCATATGTCTAGAACACCAAAAAAACATCCTGTTCGTATATTTTTCATTAGCGCACTCATTACCATTCTCAGCCTAGCGGGTGTTGGCGGTTTCTTAGGGCCTGAAGCGCTTTTTGTCGCCGCCGTGCTTATTTTAGTAGAAATCACGTTTAGCTTTGAAAACGCTATTATTAATGCCAAAGTACTATCTGGTGTAAGCGAGTTCTGGCGAAAAATTTTTATTACTATAGGCATACTAATTGCTGTCGTTGGTATGCGCCTCGTATTCCCGATTGTCATAGTAGCCGTCACCGCAGGGCTACCGATGGGGGCGGTTGTCGATCTGGCACTGAACAACCCAAACTTATACGCTGCGGAGCTAAACGAAGCCCACGTATCAATCGCTGCATTTGGTGGAATGTTTCTTCTTATGTTGTGTCTGCATTTCTTTTTTGATGCGAAACGAAAAATTCATTGGATTAACATTATTGAAAAACCATTACAGAATATGAGCCGATGGTGGCTATATACAGCTACAAGCCTAATGATTCTCGTTGTACTTACACTATTGCCGGCCAATCATGACCCGCAAGAAACATTTATTGCAGGACTGGTTGGTATTATCACATACGTACTAATACATGGCCTCGCAGAGTTATTCGCTAAGTCACAGGAGCAAAAAGCCGGTGATGCGGTGTTGAAAACTGGCATGGCAGGCTTTATGGCATTTCTATACTTAGAAGTACTCGATGCCAGTTTTAGTTTTGACGGCGTCATCGGCGCATTTGCCGTTACAAAAGACGTAGTACTCATTGCCATTGGACTTGGGATAGGGGCCTTGTGGGTACGAAGCCTGACCATTTTTATGGTAGAGCATAAGGTACTACATGCCTATAGATACTTAGAGCATGGAGCGCACTACACAATCGGTGTATTAGCCACGGTGTTACTTACTGGCATATTCTTCGATATTCCTGAAATTATTGCTGGTGTTGCCGGATTGATTATCATAAGCTTATCGGTAGTAAGTTCAATAGCCGCTTCACGAGCTGAAGCAGTAGACTAGCCAGTCTCAAATTGCTCCAGTAGAGAGTTTATGCTATAATAATCTCACAACTATCAATGCTGGGAGGACAATGAGTATATATACTCCGTCCGCTTGTACCACAGAAAGGATTATTACCTATGGCAAAGAAAGCCGAGTTGCTCGAAAAAGCAGCAGAACTGAAGCTAGAAGTTTCAGAAAAGAATACAATCGCTGAAATCGAAGAAGCGATTGCGACAGCTGAGAAGCACGAAGTAAAAGAAGCTGCTCCAGCGAAAGCTGGCAAGCGAAGTCAAAAAGCAATCGATGAAGCCGAAGCCAAGGCCGAAAAAGAAGCTCGCAAAGAAGCAGGCGACACTACACCACTTGACGGAACAGAAGAAGTGCGAAAAAAGGGTCCTGCTCCCAAGGTTCGCTCAAAGCTAGAGCGCCGCGGTAAAAACTACCGTAAGGTAGCCGAACAGCTAGAAGCTGGCAAAGTATATCCGCTATCAGAAGCACTTGATCTTGCTGTAAAAACTAACCCTGTTAAGTTTGATGCGAGCGTAGAAGTCCACGTACGCCTCGGTGTTGACCCTCGTCAAGCCGACCAGAACATTCGCTCTACCGTAGTGCTACCTAATGGTTCTGGTAAAACTGTTCGCGTAGCTGTGTTTGCACCCGAAGGTGACCACGCAGCCGCTAAAAAAGCCGGTGCTGATATTGTAGGTGACGATGAGTTCATTAAGCAGCTCGATAAAGAAGAGTTGAACTTTGATGTTCTTGTGGCTACTCCGCAGTACATGCCTAAGCTTGGTAAATACGCACGCTTGCTTGGCCCTCGTGGTTTAATGCCAAACCCTAAGAGTGGCACGGTTGCAACCGATGTAGCAAAGGCAGTTACAGAGGCTAAGGCTGGTAAAGTTGAATACCGCGTAGATAAGCAGGCTATTGTACACCTAAGCATTGGTAAGGTTTCATTTGGTGCCGAAAAGCTACACCAGAATGCCAAAGCATTCTTTGATAGCCTGCAAGCTCAAAAGCCTAGCACTCTCAAAGGTGGGTACGTAAAATCTACCGCTATCACCACTACAATGGGACCTGGCATAAAAGTAGAGAACGTAGTTAACTAAAATACTGCGAATATACAAAAATGCACCTTGACCTAGGGTGCATTTTTTATTGGTATAATAAAAACACATGACCGAACATACCCCTAGACCGAATGAGGCTCAATTATGGACATTAGATACTCATCCTATTGATGCTTCAGACATTCCGGACAGCTACGAGCTTCTCGATATCTGGAATAGTTTTCATGCAAATGCAGACATGGTCACGCTTCCACAAGTGCTTGGGGTTTGTGAACTACCTACAGAACAACCTAGCGCTATAATCTCACTAGACTTGTGCGAAGTACTACGTGAAACAGGGCCATCAATCACCAGGATGTATACCGAGGAGACTGACGCAACAAGCCATGATTATGGAGTGTACTATGGTGACGGCTATCTGGGCAGTCGTGAACAGCTCTCGCGCGAATTAATGCTACCGCAACTAATGGGTGCGCAGGCTGTAAAAGCCGTACCGTACGCTCAGTCAATTCAAGCACTGCTACAACGCTGGCGACAAGCGGGAGTATATGTTATTGCCAACACATCAACATTGCCGGGCTGCGAACTAAGTACAACTGAGTTTTTAGCGCAGCACTATGCTGATTCATTCAGGGGGATCTTATTCCCGCGAAATTACGATGGTAACGGCACACTTACAAAAGCAGGTATACTTTCACATACTAAACAGACTATTTATGATTACACCGGCTTTTCGCTCCACGACACACCAACGATAGCCATTGAAGACGCTCGGCACCATGCAGAACAATACGTCGAAAGCGCCGAAGACACTCTCATCTATATGCCCGCATATGCCTGGAATGAACCCCTCGAACATACTAAACAAGTTACACGGGTAGCTCAACAATTTGGTACAGTCGACACGTTTATTGCTGTTGATCAGCTACTTAAATCTCGTGGTATAGTGGAATAAAGACAGGGGACACGAGACTGTGAAACAATACCACGAATTACTTACAGATATACTAAACAATGGCATAGATAAATCCGACCGTACCGGAACTGGCACCCGCAGTGTGTTTGGTAGGCAAGTACGATACGATCTATCCGATGGATTTCCAGCAGTTACTACAAAAAAACTGTATTTTAATTCTGTAGTACACGAGCTACTCTGGTTTTTAAAAGGCACCGGTAATATTGAATACTTAGCACAAAACAATGTACATATATGGGACGAGTGGCCATTTAAGGCGTACCTTGAAAAAAATAACCTACCTATTCCCGAAGTGGACTCTGAAGAGTGGAAGACTCAGCTGAAAGATTTCATAGCTAAGGTAGCAAGTGACCATGACTTTGCAATGAAATGGGGAGATTTAGGCCCGGTATATGGTGTCCAGTGGCGCGCCTGGCCTGGTGCGAACGGCCAAAAAATTGATCAAATCGGTAATGTCATCGACATGATCAAAACCACGCCAGACTCACGTCGCATGATTGTGAGTGCCTGGAACCCGGGCGAGATTGACGAAATTGTGCAAATTGGTGGCCTGCCGCCGTGCCATAGCTTGTTCCAGTTCTATGTATCAAACGGTAAATTAGATTTACACTTATATCAACGCTCTGCCGACACATTCCTTGGCGTACCATTCAATATTGCGAGTTACAGCTTGTTGCTTGCCATGGTTGCCCAGGTAACCGGCTACAAACCTGGTGAATTTGTACACACCCTGGCCGACACACACATCTACAGTAATCATTTCGATCAGGTGAAAGAGCAGCTCAACCGAACACCTAAAGCTTTGCCAACACTATGGCTCAATCCTGATGTTAAAAATCTCGATGATTTCACCTTTGAAGACATTCGGCTAGAGGGTTACAATCCACACCCGCCAATTAAAGCCCCCATAGCAGTATAAGACTATGGGTATTGCTACCGGCTAATCTAGCGTATACACACAACGCATTCCACCTGCTTCGGCACCAGTGTTCGAATGCGTAGGCAATCCAATATCAGGACACGTTGAGACACCTGACTGCATCATCCAGATTAGCCTACTAGCGCCGCTCATATGGTACAAAGCCCCTCTGCGCGGCACGTTCGCACCGCCATTCGTAATTTCTGTTGTATCTGGCTCAGGAAAAGTAGACATATATGGCTGCATTTGATTTAGAAAATTAGCATTCACCACCCATGTGCCACTATTGAAGCACTGACTATTGTTACCCTGGTAAGTCGTTGAGCTACCCAAGCAGGAATTGTATGTTGGCCAGGCGCCAGTATCGGCATTATAGAGCTTTAAAGCTTTAACCCAAGCAGTGGTTGCCGTGGTAGTTTTTGTATTATTTGCCCTTGTTTGTATACCGTTATACGCCACTACACTTATCGACGCAAGTATCGCAATCACAACAATAACAATTAGAAGTTCAACTATAGTGAAGCCGTGTTTCATACGGGTCATAAATGTATGGTATCACAGTTATGCTTAGTCGGTAATTCGTTCGTATACAACAAAGTCAAACGCGTACTTATTTTTTTCATCAGCCTCGTGATGCTCTCGTGAAACTTCTTTCCATTTAGCAGCATCGATAGCAGGGAAGAAAACTGTAGCTTGCGTGAATGATTCTAAAACTTCGGTAACATATAGCGTATCAACGTCATCGATTGCATCCGCGTACACCTTACCACCACCAATCACAAAAATGGGGTACCGCGCCAATTCGTACGCAGATGTAAGACTGGCAGCAGTGAGCACCCCAGGCACGCCAGTAGGTCTACGTGATACTACAATATTCTCCCTGTTCGGCAACGGCCGTCCAATACTTTCGAAGGTTTTACGGCCCATAATAATAGAGCCACCCGTTGTGATTTTTTTAAAATGCGCTAAATCGGCCGGTAAATCACGCTGCCACAGCAGGTCATTATCGGCACCAATGCCATTATTTTTATCTATCGCAACAACAATTGCTTTCATAACTTAATTTTAGCATGCTACAATGACTAATAAGTTTATGGGAGTATACAGTAATACCGAAATTCGCTCGGCGATTGATGATGGCACAATTGTTTGCGTGCCGTTTAGCGATAAACACGTGTCTGAAGCTAGCTTAGACTTCACATTAGGGCACTATTTTTACAAACAAGAATTCCAGCCAGAGGCAGCCGGAGTATATAATCCGTTCGATAAATCAGACGTGAATCGCTATTTCAAAGGCCCACTCGAAGCGATGCCGCATGGCCAATGGTGCGACAAAAACGGCGTAACATTATTCGAAAACATCCCCGAGGATCATCCGATTATTGTGCTACAGCCCGGCGAGCGTATCCTGGCACACACACATGAGTTTGTTGGCATTCGAGCTCATGGTGGCGCCTGCGAAGTTAAAAGCCGTAGCAGCTGGGGTCGAAATGGTGTAGCAGTGTGTTTTGATGCCGGATGGGTTGATCCGGGCTACATTAACCGTATTACACTCGAAATTTATAACTTAAACATGCACGAAAGTGTAGTTCTTCCTGTTGGCGAACGTGTAGGGCAACTGATTTTCCATCATACCGGCCCAGTAGAAGGTGGCTATGCCGAAGGTCGTGGCGGAATGAGCGGGAAATATCAGCACACCGATAATCTTGAAGAGTTAATTGCTACCTGGAAGCCTGAAGATATGCTTCCACGTGCCTATAAAGATAAGCGGGTATCAGCTCCAGTTATTGACGGCCTTGCCCCAGGAATGAAGTAATGGGCTTATTTATCGCCATTGAGGGCGGTGACGGCTCTGGCAAGGGTACACAATCAAAACTTCTTGTAGAGAACCTACGAAAAGATGGCTATGACGTATTTGAAGCTGATTTTCCACGCTACGGCAAAGACTCCGCCTATTATGTTGAGCGGTACTTAAATGGTGAATATGGCGGTACTAACGACATACCGGCAGAACTCGGCTCGCTGCCATACGCACTTGATCGTTTTGCTGCGAAAGATGAAATAACCGCACACCTTCAAAAAGACAACGCAATCGTGGTTTCTAATCGCTACGTGGCATCGAACTTAGCCCACCAGGGCACCAAGCTAGCGTCTGCCAAGCTCCGTAAAGCATTTTACGAACGCACGATGCTCACCGAATACAGCATACTGGGAATCCCCAAGCCAAACCTTAATATTGTTCTGCTCGTTCCTACACACACCGCCCAAGCAAATGTCGACAAAAAACAAACACGTAATTATACAGACAAAAAACGAGACATCCACGAGGCTGACACTGATCACCTAGAGAAAGCGAAGGCAAACTACGAAGAACTATGTAGGATGTATCCTGGTGAGTTTACTGCCATACAATGCATTGATGACAGTGAAAACATGCGGTCTATAGAACAAATTCAATATGACATCCGACAATTAATTAAACAAACTTACTCAGTCTAATTACGCATTAACGCGGTAATTACAAGGTTTACTTGTAGCATATAGTGTTGATGATAGCGGGATCACAGTTAAATTCCCACGGTTGTCTTGTGGGTGGCGCTTTCCAGAAAAGGCTACGCGTACTGCATCGCTGGAACGTACATCATCGACGCTCGCAAAAGACTGGCGTTCTACAACGCGAACAGGAAGGTCGTAACCAGTCAACTGAAACGCACGTTTAGCTATAAGAATTTTAACTCCAGCATCGTGCATGTCTGTGTGCAAGTCACCGCTCGAATGAAAGTCTACACCGTCAGAGATGCTCCTTAGCTCATTCGCGAAATCTTTACGGGCATGCAAATATTCAAGCGAGCTGCTTTCTGCATGATTCTGAGTCAAAATAGTGGCCGCGCTGATAACTCGCTTACCTACTAGACGCAGCTTATGACTCTGCCTCATTCCACCATTAAGTAGTAGCTCCACCTGTTCATCATCGAGCAATGAATCACCCATTTCTTTAGAGATGGCGAATGGCGGAAGTGCATTCTTTCGTTCAGCGTGAAGGCGAGCGGTGTTGTTTGCCGTAATATGCAAATCTATAGCTTCTATTTGAGCGTCGGTGAGATGGTGAACAGCAGATGATAGTGTCTCGATAATAAGATGACGCGACATATATAACATATTATATCATATATAGTACTATATAGTCAACTACACGCTTGTTTAAAAGAGAGCTTGGTGCTATAATAACCGCAGACATTACCAAAGACAGTAGCTGTTTACAAGTAAACTTAATCCGCTACCGAGGCAATTATCTTGTTTCATGTCGTATGTCGATCAGTTCATTAACAATGTGGTCGAACAACAAACTAAAGAATAGGAGTTTATCAAGTGGCTATTTCACGAGATAAAAAACAAGCTTTAGTTGCCAAAATGGTGAGCGCGCTTTCAGACTCTAAACTTACTGTGTTTGCACAGTACAAAGATCTAACAGTGGCTGACCTTCAGGAACTGCGCGCGCAGGCTCGCGAAGCTGGCGTATCAATTGTTGTTATCAAGAACCGTTTGGTTCGCGTAGCAATGAGCCAAGTAGCAACCTACAAGGATACTGATACCTCGGCTCTCGAAGGCCAATTGCTTTATGCAACAAGTGCTGACGATGAAATCGCTCCAGCAAAAGTCCTTGATACCTTTGCAAAAACCCACCCAGCTCTTACATTTGCTGGTGGTTTTTCAAACGAAGGTCTTACGCTATCTATCGATGACGTTAAAGCCCTCGCTGGCCTTGCTAGCAAGGAACAGCTTATTGCTGAAGTTGTCGCACAGCTACTTAGCCCAGTGCACGACACAACAAACGCACTTTCTGGCAACCTTCACGCGCTACTTGATGGCGTTGAAGCTAAAGCTACCGCGTAAGACACCTTACGCAAACAATTTGAATTAACGATTAATAACGAGAAGGATTTACTCACATGGCTGACGTAAAGAAACTTGCTGAAGAACTAGTTGCTCTAACTGTTCTAGAAGTAAACGAACTAAAGAACGTACTAAAAGACGAATACGGCATTGAGCCTGCAGCTGCTGCTGTAGCTGTTGCTGGTCCTGCCGCTGGCGGAGACGCTGGTGCAGCTGAAGACGAAAAGACTGAGTTCACTGTAACTCTTAAAGACGCTGGTGCACAAAAAGTCGCTGTTATTAAAGCAGTAAAAGAAATCACTGGCCTTGGCCTTGGTGAAGCAAAGGCTATCGTTGACGGCGCTCCTGCTGCTGTTAAGGAAAAAGTATCAAAAGATGACGCTGAAGCTGCTAAGAAGCAACTCGAAGAAGCTGGCGCAACTGTTGAACTAAGCTAATTAGTTCCCTGAACCGACCACATACATGAACGTACAGCACCCTGTCATGGCGACAGGGTGTTTTGTATTAACGAAAAAAACAACGGTTTTTATATGACCCCTGAAAATCATGTGGATAAAAATCTCGTTGACGAAAAATTTTTGAAATGGTATATAATGGAAGTAATACTACTGCATAAACACAGACAAAGGAAACTGCGAGCATTATGTCTGAATTACCAGAAAAACAGGTAAAACGACTCCGATCGTTGATTACCGAGGCCGAAACAAATATTGCGGCCGCGAAAGAATTATTAATGAGCATCTTGGGCGAAGACGACCACATTGTTACGCCAAGCAGCAGCCGTGAAGAAGTGAGCGGCAAGGTTGTAGAAGGTGTATTTGATGGCCAAAAAATGGCTGGCCCAGATGGCAAAGAATACCCAGTACCAGCTAACTACGCATCAAAATCGAAGCTTGTTGAAGGTGACATCCTAAAACTCACCATCGCTGATGATGGAAGCTTCATTTATAAGCAAATCGGCCCGGTAGACCGTACACAAGTTATTGGTACACTCGTACAACACGACGGTACTTACTACGTTGAAGCTAACGGACGTGAATACCGCATCCTACTTGCAAGCGTTACTTACTTCCGCATTAATATCGGCGACCAGGTAACAATTATTGTACCAACCGATAATCAAGAGGCTACCTGGGCGGCGGTAGAAGCAGCGTTATAGCTCCAATCAATAACAAGATTGAATCCAGACATTCTCTGGGTTCTTTTTTTGTTATACTATTTCCTGATGGCTAAATTACACTTTAAATACGGAGCCATGAATAGCGGTAAAAGTGATACGCTTATTAAAACTGCTTATAACTACACGGAGCGTGGCTTAAAGGTTATTGTGGTTAAGCCCAAGATCGATACAAAAGGCGACGCCAGAGTAGTTGCACGCGGCGGCTACGAACGAATCGTTGATATTCTAGCCGATGATTCTACCGACCTGGAAAATGCCATTATGGAAAAAGACGGTGTCAGTGCTGTACTTGTTGATGAATCGCAATTTTTGACTGAGCAGCAAATAAGTCAGCTATTTCGAGTTGCTAAAAATCATGATATTTCAGTGATTTGCTATGGACTACGGGCGGATTTTCGCTCAGAACTATTCCCGGGTAGCAAGCGCTTATTCGAAGTAGCCGACAACATCGAAAAACTCCCAACAATGTGTTTTTGTGGCTCGCAGGCAGAATTTAATACTCGCAAACTGAACGGAACCTATATATTTAGCGGCGACCAGGTGGCAATTGATGGCGAGGGGACAATTGAATACGATTCACTCTGCGGCAAGTGCTATCAGCGTGAAGGTGGAATTATATAAGAAGTATGACAAATGAACATACTTAGTATATAATTTCACCACCATGAGCAAACAGCGGACGCGTGCATACATTGAATCAGAAAAACGAACCAGAGAAAGCTACCGGCCGGTTGCTAACCCTGCATTAGTGCGAATTCATCAGGAAACAACGCCGCGTCCAGAATATGACAAAATCTTACTATACCAAAGTGACGCACGAAAAATAGGAAGCCGCACACTCACCATCATTGCCGATACGATGATTGAGCTGGGCGATGACACCGAACAAACACGTATAGATATCCTTGGAGATTCTCTGTTTATCCTTAACGCGCTTCTGGCAGCTCGAAACGTAGAGCAACCAATGCTTGCATTAGCAAACTTTGCGGGTGGATTTCGAATGTCTCACCATGATTCAATCCACAACAAAATAGCCACACCGCTGGGTCGTGCCGTACAAGCATTAGATGCAGCAAGTCAAACAGTCAGTAGCGAGATAATGATTTGGCGCAACCACTACGGACCGGGTACAAATGGCCGTGAAACCACCAAATATAAAATTATGGACGACATCGACGTTATCGACCAACGAAATCCACAACAGCACTAAATAGACGTACGCGGTATACTAGAAACACCATGGGAAAAGCCTTATATCGCAAATACCGCTCAAAACGCCTTAATGAGATTGTTGGGCAAGAGCATGTGACAACGCTACTTGCAAATGCAATAGCCACCGATAGAGTTGCCCATGCCTACTTATTTACCGGCCCGCGCGGTGTTGGTAAAACATCGATTGCACGAATCTTAGCGCACGAGATCAATAACCTCCCTTACTTGGAAGATACAACTCATTTAGACATTATTGAAATTGATGCAGCCAGCAACAACGGCGTAGAAGATATTCGTGACCTACGTGACCGTGTGCAAATAGCTCCGGTACATGCTAAAAAGAAAGTCTACATTGTAGATGAAGTCCATATGCTCTCTAAAGCGGCCTTTAATGCATTACTAAAAACACTGGAGGAACCGCCAGAGCATGTAGTGTTCATATTAGCTACGACCGACATTGATAAAGTCCCTGAAACAATCATCAGTCGTACCCAAAGACACACCTTCAGACGTGCGAGTATTAACGATATTGTGAAGAACTTGGAGCGGATTGCCGAAGGAGAGGGGGTATCCGCTGATGCAGAAGCACTACGTATAATTGCCAAACACGCTGATGGCAGCTTTCGTGATAGCGTAAGTTTGTTCGATCAATTGCTTAGTGGAGCCAGCGACGCAGCAATCACAACTAGTCAAGTTATAACTTCGCTTGGGCTCGCAGAAGATGAATCGCTCAAGCAATTACTAGCTGCGACCACGAGCGGAGATGTAAGTAGTATCGACTCGCGCTTACAGGAGCTCGAAAACCAAGGAGTGCCGGCGAGAACAACAGCTGCTCAACTAGCCGACCATCTACGAAGCACTTTAGCCCAAAACCCTACATACGCGGAGTTAATCTCAGGGCTACTCGACGTCAATAAATCATCATACCCCGAACTTAAGCTTTTAACAGTCTTGAGTTTATTCAATCAACCATCAGCCGCCCCACAAAATATCCAGCCCATAGCCGCACAACCTGCACTATCGTCGCCAAAAGCATCGTCGGCAACAGCTGTTGCACCCACAGCGAGCACAGCAATTAAACCCCCGCAGAAATCAAAGAGCCCAGTGACTAAAACCGCTACCCCTGCCAGCGAAACACCAATTGTTAAGAAACAAATAGAAAACCCGAGCGACATTGCAGATTTTGACTGGAATGCTTTGATTACACACGTACGCACACACCATGTTGCTTTGCATAGCGTACTAAGCAAGTGCGAGCCAGACTTGCAGGATGAGACATTACTACTGTATACAAAAAGTGCCTTTTATAAGAAGAAACTCGATGATTTGAAATATCGCGGGCTACTAGTTGATTCATTAGCTGAACTTGGGTTTGATTTAGAAATTGAAACGCTGGCTACCCAAAAACCGCTGAAAGATAGCCAGGCAGCCAAAGTTGCTGCTATCATGGGTGGAGGAGAAGAGGTGAGCGTAGATAGCGCGTAACACTATGGCCACAAAAGAAGTTCAAGCAGGGAAAGTTCCCCCCCAAAGTCTAGATGCCGAGAAGAGCTTACTCGGTGCTGTTTTGATTGATGACGAAGTACTAGCTGATGTAAGCGAATTCGTGAGCCAAAACGATTTTTACGATAAACGACACGGTATAGTGTTCGATGCCATGATGCGCCTGTATGAACGTCATAAACCAGTCGACCTCCTAACACTTACCGATGAGTTGCAACGAAAAAAAGAGTTAGAAACTGTTGGAGGCTCAGCCTACCTTACTGAACTTACGACGTATGTACCAACCGCCGCACACGCTGCTGCCTACGCTGATTTGGTTGCGCAAAAAGCAGTCCGTCGCCGACTAATTAAGGCGAGCGCCGATATATCGGAACTTGGCTTCGACGAAGAAACCACCACACAAGAACTACTTGAAAAAGCCGAAGCTGAACTATTTAGTGTGTCTGACCAATCATTAAAACAAGACGTTGTTAGCCTTGAGCACATTTTGACCGATAGTTTCGATCGAATGGAAGAACTGCATCGTAACAAAGGGCAACTCCGAGGTATTCGTACTGGCTACCGTGACCTTGATAATATGACCGCCGGTTTGCAGCGAAGTGACCTCATCATTCTTGCAGCTCGACCAGCCATGGGTAAGACAACCTTCGTAACAAACTTGGCGTACAACGTAGCCACAATCGCCAAGCAGCCAGTGCTATTTTTTAGTCTCGAGATGAGCAAGGAGCAATTAGTCGACCGTATGCTGGCTGATGCATCTGGTGTTGACGCTTGGAATATTCGTACGGGTAACTTGAGCGATGATGACTTCTCTAAGCTATCTGAAGCAATGGGCGAATTGGCCGAGGCACCAATTTTTATTGATGATCAGCCTGGACTGAG
>JAAXIO010000035.1 GCA_012270305.1 Candidatus Saccharimonadota bacterium | reverse complement strand
ATGTTTCGACTTGACGACCAGTTCCTCAAAGACATCGGATTGGATGGGCTGCCAGATGAGCAAAAGAAGCCATTTTTGCAGCATATTTATAGTGAATTAGAGCTACGTGTTGGTACTCGCCTGAGTGACGGTTTAACCGACGATCAACTAGAAGAATTTGAAAAGATTATCGACCGTGACCAGGCTAAGATTGAAAGCTGGCTCGCTGATAACGCACCAACCTACACAGAAGACCCAGCATTTACAAAGTTGCAACAAGCTACGCAACTAGAAGCGACTGATCCCCGCCTAGTGGCAGAATATACAGCAACAAAGTGGCTCGAAGTGAATCGTCCAGACTATAGGCAGGTAGTTGCCGAGGTCCTCGATGAACTAAAACGTGAGATAGTAAGTAACCGCGACGCAATTTTGGGTGGTATGAGTGAGCAGCCAACGGCACCTGACACACCGCCAGCTGCGCCACAGCAAGCAGCCTAAAATGTGTAAAATACATTGCAGCCCCTAGTGAGGGGCTGCTTTTATTTTTTGTAGCCCTTTATAAAAGCTTGACCGCTTATGCGTTTGCCGCTTGGGGCAATCAGCTCGTCGACTACAAGATAGGCATCGGTAAATTTGATCGCAAGTTCGCCGTTCGGTTCTTCAGAAACGTGCGCCAGCATAATAATGATGTCGTGACCGAATACAGACAACCGCGCTTTAGGAAATGCCTGATAGGCTCGAACGAATCGTTCTGCTTGTTGGGCAGTTTGTGTGCTAGGTTGCAGGTGGGCGTCTGCCTTATTAATCAGGTGGCAGTAGGTTGCGGCATCTTCATCTTGCAAGGTGGGCTGTAGGGCGCCATTTAGGATGGATGGAAGTGTGGCAAGGAGTTCGGTTGCTGCGAGTTCTGACAAGCTAGCCGCAAGATGAGGGGCAGTTTCATCACCGCTTAAATGAACTTCTATTTGACGATACACCGGGCCGGCGTCCATTTTTTGGACCAGGCTCATAATAGATACGCCAGTTACTTTGTCGCCATTTACGATGGCGGTTTCAATTGGTGATGGGCCACGATAGAGGGGCAAAAGGCTCGGATGGATGTTTATAATCCCGAATGGAAACAGATCAATGAGTTTTTGTGGCACAATGCGACCATAGGCTACCAGGATGCCAGCCTCTGCATTAAATGCTGCCAGCTCATCATACGCATCCATTGGCGTATGTGGGCTAAGTACTGGAATGCGATGGGCGTTTGCTAGCTCAACTACTTCTTGTGGCTTTTTATTTCGGGAGGTAGTGCCGGCATCGTTAACAACTATCGCGCATATCGTGTATCCGGCTTCAATTAAGCTCGATAAAATAGGTGCATTAGTTGAGGCAAGCCCACTTATGAGACGTTCATTGCCAAAGAAAACGAGTTTACATCCAGAGCTCATCGTTATCCTTGATCACTGTGTCATAGTCGAGTGGTTGGAGTTCGCCAGAGTCATCTAGCGTAAAGAATGCATCGGGTTGATCTTGAATATGGTCAATAAACACAATGCCATTCGTGTGATCAATCTCGTGTTGGATTACTCGAGCCAAAAAGCCTTCAGCCTTTAAGCGAACTTCACTGCCGTCTTCACTTAGAGCCTTCACGCGGATTTTGGTATGCCGCGGCACCTTACCGTAAACGTTTTTGATACTTAAACAACCTTCGTAGTCGGCAACCACGTCGCCCTCGTATCTAATAATTTCGGGGTTTATAAGTACCGTGAATTCACGGTGCGCCTTGTCGTCGAAGTCACTTCGAATAATTACGACGCGTTCGAGCGTATCAATTTGAACGGCTGCTAGGGCTGCGCTGATTTCATGTGGCCGTGAGTCTTCCCAGTCGAGTGCCGCTGAGGTCATATCGGCGACGAGTTTCGCCGTAGACTCGCTATGTGGACTGACGCGCACAGACTTTTGGCGCAAATGCGGATTAGGGAGCGTGATAATTGCTTCTTTTTTCATCTGTAACAAGTATAGCTTAACAGGGGCGGAATGAAAACCTAATGACTTTAACTAATTACTGGACATAACTCGCTGCGTCGTAGGGGCTGACTCAAGATGGTAGCTTATTCGATAGCCTATGCAACGCTCGCCAGACGTACCGCAGTCAAAGCTGCCACCACTGGGTGGTGTGGGTACGTAGCAGTATTGATTTGGCCCACCAGACCAGCAGTAACCGATAGTATTATTAGTTCCAGGGGGATTTACGGCACTGTCTGGTATGTTTAGACTGTTACGACGGAAATTTGCGTCAAAGAATTCTGGCCGCGCTGGGTAATACCCATTTTCGGCATGAAACAATGCTAGTCCTTTTTTCATAACATTCAAGTCGTTCATTCGGTCAGCATCGCGTGCGCGTGATTGGATACCGTTGTAGGCGACTACGCTGATTGAGGCGAGTATTGCAATGACAACAATTACGATGAGTAGCTCGACAATCGTAAAACCGTTCATGGTTTTTCTCATGGCTATACTATACCACGTTACAAAAGTGTCATCGGGTCTAATTCGTATTGCCAATGGGTGGGTGGAAGATGTTTCAGGGCATCAGTAAGGTAGGCTCGTTTAGGTGATTTTAACACAAGCTGCCAGCGATAACTGCCGCCGGCTCGTTCGTAGAAACTAGGGGTGGGCCCAAGAATCTCTACCGAACTAGGGACGGCTGATCGCAAGACGTCGCCAAGAGCTTTTGTATTTTTTATAGCAGTGGCTTCGGTTTTGTATGAGCATTGTAGCTTTAACAGGTAGCTATACGGTGGGAAGTTTGCGCGTTGACGCTGCTCGAGGGTGAGCTGCTTGAAGCTAGCGTACTCTTGTTTAAGGCCAAGTGCGATTGCCGGGTGAGTTGGCTGATAGCTTTGAACAGTGACAGTGGTAGGGTGATTTGCACGACCAACCCTACCCACTACCTGGGCAAGTAGCTGAAAGGTCCGCTCTGAAGATATGTAATCAGGCAGACTTAAGCCAGCATCGGCCTGCACCACAATAACTGATTCTAGGAGTGGCAAATCGAGCCCCTTAGTGATGACCTGAGTGCCAATAATTACCTGTATGTCTCCGTCGTACAATTCCTTATACCGGGTGTTCACGGTACTTTCGTTATCGGAGTCGCCGTCGAAGCGCATAACAGTAAGTTTGGGGTACAGGCGTTTTATTTCAGACTCAACCAGCTTTGTGCCAATTCCTTTATGAATTATGTGCGCGCCGTGGCATTCCGGGCAACTCGTAGGCACTCGTGTAGTAAAGTTGCAGATATGGCAGCGCAATTGGTGAGTATCAGCGTGAAGTGTTAATGGTACGAAGCAGTGCGGGCAACCGGCTTGCCAGCCGCAATTTTCACACAGTGTATTAGGTGCACTGCCGCGACGATTATGGAACAGGAGCACCTGTTTGTTCGAAGTGGTGGCTTGTTCAATTTGAGATAACGCTTGGTTGGATAAGAAGCGATGTTTGCTAAATTGTGTTCGCTTTGTCATATCAACTACGCTGATAACCGGTGGAGTTGCGCCTGGGGTTGCGGGATTGGGCAGCGTGACAATAGGGCGGTTGTGAATTTCGGCTAGATGATAATCAACTACAGACGGCGTGGCGCTTCCTAACACGAGTGTCGCTCCCATTTGAGACGTTAAAAAGGTGGCAGCCCGCAGCGCATGATACCGTGGTGCTTGCTCTTGCTTGTAACTTGGCTCATGTGCCTCGTCTATTACGACTAGCCCCAGTTTAGGTACTGGCATAAACAGAGCAGAGCGGGGCCCAACGACGATTACAGGCTTAGTTGCTTCTAGTGCAGTTTGCCAGGCAATGTGCCGTTCGGCTTCAGTTTGTTTTGAATGAGTAACAATAACGTTATCGAAGTGATGAGAGAACTCTCCGAGGAGTTGTGAGGTGAGAGCTATCTCCGGTATTAATACGATGCAAGACTTGCCGTCTGCATAAAAATGCTTAGCCAGCTCAATGTAGACAGCTGTTTTTCCCGATCCGGTGACGCCGTGAAGTAGAGTTGTTCCTGCACCAGCATCTACAATTTTTTGCACTGCATTCGTCTGGTCTGCATTGAGTATATATTGTGTTCGTTTGCGCGATGTAACAGATTGAGTATATTCACTGGTTCGACGCTTTTTATGTAAACCACGCGGTAGTACGGTTTGTAGAACAGTCGCTAACGGAGTGGCGTAGTATTCTGCTAGCCAGTCAGACAGTGCTATGAGCCGACTTGGTAGGGGCACTTGGGTAAGAACTGTATCTATAGGCTTCACGGGGTAGGCGGGCTTATTAGATGTTTCAGCCATAACGACACCATTTGATGTCTTCTTGCCAACTGAAATACGAACGACAGCACCAATGGATAGGGGTTCAACGGAGCTATAAGTAAAACAGTCAGATCCACTCCGTACAATTAAGCTCGGCGCAACTTCGTAATAGTACATATGACTCAGTATAACTGCTACACTGGGTATATGTATTTTGAATCGCGCGAAGAGGCTGGGCAGCGCTTAGCGCGTCAGATCGCAGACCAGTATCGATATGAAAACTGTGCGGTGGTGGCGCTGAGTGACGGGGCGGTGTTAGTGGGTGAGCAGATTGCTGCAGAACTACACTGTGTTCTGACGATGCTGCTTATTGAAGATATTGAAGTTCCGGGTGAGTCACTCAGCTTTGGTGGTGTGAGTCAGAGCGGTAATTTTACGTACAACGGCATGTTTAGTGCAGGTGAAATTGAAGAATATACAGCTGAATTTCACGGCTACTTGGACGAAAAAAAGCGAGAAGCATTTCAGAAGATTAATAAGTTACTTGGTGACGGTGGCTTGATCGACCGAAGTTTATTGCTTGACCGCATAGTAGTGCTAGTTGCGGATGGACTAGATAATGGAGCGTCGATTGACGTAGCGATGGATTTCTTAAAGCCGATTCGAACTCAAAAAGTAGTGGTGGCTACACCGGTGGCGTCTATTCCAGCTGTAGATAAACTTCACCTAAGTGCCGATGAAGTTCACATTTTGGACGTAAAAGAAAACTTTATGGGAACTAATCACTATTACAGCAGTAATGACATTCCTTCGCATGAAGAGACGATTCAAAAAATCAATCAGATTGTGCTCAATTGGCGCTAATTTGACTTGAAGCCTGTTGTAAGATTGTGCTACGATTAAAAGAACAAACGAAAAAAATCTAAGACCCCTAAGGAGAATATGTTAGACGTTTTTATTACTAGTCGCGTGCGCCGAAAAATCGTAGTGGTATACGCAAAATACCCTGATTTTCATACCCATGTGCGCGGACTAGCGAAGCTGATTAAAGAGGACCCTGGTAATATTCAGCGTGAATTGAAACGGCTCGAAAAAGTAGGGTTTTTATCAAGTGAGAAGCAAGGAAATACCAAAATTTATTCCACGAACAAGCAGTTTCCAATTTTCAAAGAGCTTCAGAGTATTGTGATTAAAAGTCAGCAGCATCAAACAGCACGTACCAAGCGTGGTGTTTCGGATATACAAGCCGCCTAAAAACTAAGGTTTTCGCATCGGGCCGAGAAATTACTCGGCCTATTATTTTTCTGTAGTTATATGTTTATACGAAGCGAATTTCCTAAAAATTTTTGATGGTATGAATGAGGTAAGATAAGTATATGAGTAGGGCTGAAACGCTATTCGAGCAGATATTGATCAAGCGCGGGCTAGATACGCAAGCGAAGCGTGACGCTTTTTTACATCCTAGCTATGACACTAAGCATGATCCGTTTTTACTCCCCGACATGCAGGCTGCGGTAGATAGATTGGTTGCCGCACGTAAAGAACAAGAGCGCATAACAATCTATGGTGACTATGACATAGATGGGTTAACCGCAACAACGGTACTCATGGATGCCCTAAAGAGTTTTGGTTTTTCACACGTGTCGGCATTCATTCCAAATCGCTTTGTCGAAGGGTATGGCCTAACGGTAGATGCGATCGAGCGGATTGCTCATGATGGTGCAAATTTGGTAGTGACTGTGGACTGTGGTAGCTTGAGCCATGAGCCGATTGCACGGGCAAACGAGCTGGGTATGGAGGTGATAGTGACCGACCACCATAATGTGGCCGAGGAGCAGCCTCCGGCTGTGGCGGTCATTAATCCTAAGCGCCAAGACCATTCATACCCGTTTATTGACTTGGCTGGCGTAGGTGTAGCGTTTAAATTAGTACAAGCCTTGCAAACAAAGCTAGGTGGCTTGCCTGAGGGCCAAGAAAAGTGGTTATTAGATTTAGTCGCACTTGGAACGGTGTGTGATGTAGTGACGCTGGTTGATGAAAACAGGGCAAATGTGTTTTGGGGATTGAAAGTACTGAGTCAGACTCGGCGGCCTGGTCTTAAGGCATTAATGGCCGTCAGCCGTGTTGATCCGAATACGGTAAATGCACGTAGTCTTGGGTTTGGATTAGGGCCACGAATGAATGCGGCCGGACGACTTGAAACGGCTCAAATAGCACTTGATATGTTGCTAGCAGACAACCCGATGCTAGCGCTTGAGAAGGCACAAGAACTTGATGCGCTAAATACTGCCCGCCGCAGCGAGCAAGACAAAATATATAAAGAAGCGGTTGTCCAAGCAGAGCAGTATGTTGGTGATGATGTGCTGGTGGTAAGTTCCCCTGACTGGAATCATGGCATTATTGGCATAGTTGCCGCCAAGTTACTTGAAAAATATAAAAAACCAACCTATGTACTACAGGAAATGGGGGAGCAAAGTAAGGGAAGTGCCAGAAGCTACGGGGATTTCAGTGCGGCAGATGCGATAAAGAGCGCAAGCAATATTATTACTAAAGGTGGTGGGCATAAATTAGCGGCTGGCGTTACGCTCCCTACACAAAATATTCAAGCATTTAGGGAACGAGTGAATAAGCACTATCGAGATCAGAAGCTAGTCGATCAAGAACTACTACTCTTGCCAAGTGAGGACGCGCAGGCTGAATTTGATGTAGTCAGCGAAGAATTAATCCAACGAATTACCCTGTTAGAGCCGTTCGGAAACGGGAATACACAACCAATTTTGCGTACCAATGCCGTTACGGTACAGCGTGTTCGACGCATGGGTACTGACGGTCAACATGTGAAGCTGGATGTTCAAAATCTAGCCGGGAATGTGATGAGTATGCTAGCATTCAACGCTCCAGCGTATTTTTTTGTTGAACCTGGCGCAAAAGTAACAGTATGGTATCAGCCAGGTATAAACGAGTGGCAGGGTACGCGGACAATTGAAGGAATGTTGCTGCACGTTGAGTTTGTATAATACTCTTTTCAAAATTCAATATACGCTATAGGTGATTGGGGAAGGGTTGTTAGACGACTTCTTATCTGTTATAATCTAACGCATATGGTACAAGTAACACGTAAAGATGAACGCGAAGCGAACGAAAACGTTATTCGTCGTTTCAACCGCAAGGTATTGCAGAGCGGTGTGCTTTCAACTGCAAAGTCGAGCATGCGCTTTAGTAAGCCAATTAGCAAAACTGAACGTCGCAACAAGGCTATTATTCGTAAGGCTCGTAAGGC
>JAAXIO010000041.1 GCA_012270305.1 Candidatus Saccharimonadota bacterium | reverse complement strand
AGCACGCTTGTTTCTGGGTTTTTGGCAGTAATTTCATTACCTACCGCTTGCATGAGGTGGGTTTTACCAAGCCCTACACCGCCGTAAAGAAATAACGGGTTATATTTTGTACCGGGAGTTTTTGCGACTGCTTGGCAGGCGCTGTAGGCGAGGTCGTTACTTGAGCCAACAATAAAGTTTTTGAATGTATAGCGAGGATTAAGCCCGTTCGTGTTAGCCTTTTGTTTTGGCACCGGGGCGGTTAAACGATCAGCAGGTGAAGGGGCGCTGGCCTGGGTGCGTGTTGTTTCACGTGAGACTACACCCTTTTTCTGGCTCGTTTTTACAATGTAGTGGATTGACTCTGGTGACACACCGTTTTTCTCGAGGATAGATTTTATTTGGCTGTTAAACTTCACCTCGAATTGTCGCTGAGCGAAAATGTTCGGGACGGCGATAGTAACACTATCATCAGTTGATTCTACAAGTTCGGTGTTTTTAAACCATGTCATAAATGTGGCGTGCGATACCGATACCTCGATTTCACCTAAGACACTTTGCCACAACGACTGACTCACGAAACATCCCCTAATTAAAAGCAGGTAACAGCTGCTCACTAGCTGCACTGCGTTGGTAGTACCTTTACTATAGCTAACAAAAAAGTTTTCCACAATGTTCTATCTGGTGTAATTTGAACTCGCGGTGATTTACATAAACAGGTGAGTAGTTATCCACAACCTATCCTTCTATCTGTAATACTGTGGATAACTAAGGCGTTTGTGTGGACAATGCTCACCAATCACACAATGAAATGAATAGTTTCTCAACCACTACCACTTGAGAAATGAAGCAAATTACAGTATAATGACACATTGATATGCCAAAACGAACCCATCAACCACACACTAGGCACCGTGCTAAAACGCATGGCTTCCGCGCTCGTGTTTCCAGCAAGGCTGGTCGCGCTGTGTTGAAGCGTCGCCGCGCCAAGGGCCGCGCCCGTTTGGCGATTTAGTAGCGTTTTCACGCCACTCAACCAAAACTCCCTTACCGTAAGGGAGTTTTTTTGTACTAAGTACTTGGGTATACTAAAGGGATGTTAGCAGAAAAGTATCGATTCCATGGCCATGGCAGTTTGAAGTTTGTGTACAGTCGCGGGCAAGTGGTCCGATCGAAACTATTCATTACTAAGTACACTCACAACCCGCGCCGTAAGCAGCCGCGAGTTGCTGTAGTGGTGAGTAAAAAAGTTATGAAATCTGCTGTAAAGCGTAATCGAATTCGCCGTAGATTATATGAGCTTATTCGTCTAGAGATGCCTGCACTTGTTCAGCAGACTGACATCGTATTTATTGTGATATCACCAGATGTACTACTAGCTTCACACACCGATTTACAGGCGGCGGTGCGGCGTAGTTTAGCGCAGGCTAGCCTCTACAACAAAATTAAAAACTGATATACTAAAGGGAATATTAGTTACATAGTTAAGGGCGTGTTATGAACATTTTTGAGCTTGTTGTCGTTCAGCCTATATTCAACCTTTTAATTGGGCTATATGCTATCTTGCCAGGGCAAGATTTTGGTATTGCGATTATTGTATTTACCGTTATCGTTCGGTTCCTGTTGTACCCATTAACGCGTAGTATGCTGCACCAGTCAAAGGCTATGCGAAAATTGCAGCCAGAATTGGCGAAAATTAAAAAGCAGTCAAAGGGTAATAAGCAGGCTGAAAGCCTGGCCATGATGGAGCTGTATAAAAAGCATGGGGTTAACCCATTTCGCTCTATTGGTATTTTGTTAATTCAGTTACCGATTTTTATTGCCTTGTTCCAAGTAATTCAGATTTTTACAAACAACCGGGCGCAAATCGAACAGTACACCTATAGCTTCCTGGCTGGTATCGATTCAATCAAGCAGATCATTCAAGACCCATCTAGCTTTAATGAAAAACTATTTGGGTTTATCGACCTTACGCAATCTGCCTTTGCAAATGGGCAAATTAATATTTTCCTTGTACTACTTGCCGTAATCGCGGGTATCACCCAATACATTATGACTAAGCAAACTATGCCGCAAACCGAAAGCAAGCGACGTATTCGCGACATTATGGCCGAAGCTGCCGAGGGTAAGCAGGCTGACCAGGCTGAAATGAACGCCATCGTAATGCAACGAATGGGTAAGATTCTGCCATTCTTTATGTTCTTTATTATGGTGAGCGTGCCAGGTGCGTTGGCGTTGTACTACGCAGTATCAAACATTGTTGCAGTGGGGCAGCAAGCCTACTTGCTGCGTCAAGATGAAGAAGAGCTGGAAGAGATCGCTGAAGAGGCGCCAGCTAAAACCGCCAAACCAAAAGCATCTAAACATATGTCAACAAAAAAATCTAATACTACAAAAAGCGGTGGGGCAACAGTAACACGAATTGTGGCGAAAGACACAAAGGGGAAGTAATACGATGGACCACGAAGCAAGCCTAGCCTACGCAAAGAAATACCTTGAAGATCTGCTAAGTTTTTTTGAAGTAAATGTGACAATCGATGCACACGTTGAAGGCGATGTAATCGAACTAATGGTACCATCGACTGAACATAATAGTATTTTGATTGGCCGTGGTGCCGAAACACTCCGCAGTATGCAGTACGCTGTTTCTACGGTACTTCGTAATAAAGACGCTGCTTTGGTACGTGTGAATATTGATATTGCCGACTACAAAAAGCAGCGTGCCGACAAGATAGCCGAACAGGCAAGAGGGTGGATGGAGGCGGTTCGATCTACTGGCGACAGCCATGTCGCGAACCTTAACGCTGCCGATCGCCGAGTGGTACACCAAGTGGCCACTGAATTTGAGGATATCGAAACCTTCAGCGAAGGGGAGGGGCGTGATCGCCGCATCATCATCGCTCAAAAAAGCTCGTAGTATGTTACGTAATAAACATACGTAAAAATCAAATTATTGAAATGTCAAAGGTATATTCAACTAAAAGGTTGAATATATCAAAGAGACGGTTAGTCTTCACCAGATAAGATGCGCAGGTACGCGGCGTGTGTTTGTTCGGCCATGCGTCGCCACGAGTATAGCTTTGCTCGCTCATAGCCACGTTCAATTAATTTCTCTCGTAGATTTTCATCGTTTAATATGCGATTGATTGCACGAGTGAAGTCTTCTACGCTTTTCGGATCAAAGTATTCAGCGGCATCGCCATATACTTCTGGCAAACAGGTGGCGTTACTGCTTGCTACCGGTGCGCCGTACACCATAGCTTCTAGGCCGGGTAAGCCAAACCCTTCAGTGAAAGATGGGAATACGTACGCTCTGGTGTTTTCGTAGAGCCATGCAAGTTGCTCGTCGGGCACAAAACCAGTAAACGTAACGTTTGTGTGCCCCTGGCCTTCACTCCAAGCTTTATTTCTGCCAGCCGGTGCACCTGCCTTGCCGGTGGTTTTACCGACTAATACTAATTCTAAATGCGGGTGATTGGCGAGGAGTCGCTGATGGCTTTCAATTAATCTACGGATGTTTTTATAGTCGCTCTGGCTGCCTACATACATAATGTAGTCTTTACCTTGCATTGGTAGGTATGCTTCTGATGGACCGCTACTCACCTTTTCTGCGGCTTCTAGCGTAACGGTTACCTTTTCGGGGTTAATGCCAGCAAAGCTAACAAGGCTATTTTTTACATATTCAGTTGGAGTAATAACTATCTGACTTTTTTTTGCGACTCGCTTAAATACAAATTTGCCCACTAGCTGCTTGGCGTGGTAAATAAGCCAGTTTTTATCTGACATATAGGTAGTTAATAGCGTTAAGTCGTGAATAGTAGTAACCGTTTTTCCGGTATATAAAACTGGCTGCTGCGGCATACAAAAATGTACTAAATCCGGGCGTAATTCATCAAGTAATTTTTTAAAGCCTACCTGCTCGGCAAATGAATAATCGGCAAAATCAGCCACCTTTACACTAAAATTAACTGCAGTTGGTCGCCAGTAGTGTTCGTCTTTTTTTCGAACCAGCACAGTGTAGCGGTTGGTAGCATCAATTTTTTGTAAATAATGTAGCAGGCGTTCAACGTAACGGCCAGTTGAAGAGTTGATTATTCGCGCATCGATAGCTATATGCATAGTTCTCAGTGTACCAAATACGGTACACTGGTAGTGATACATAATTCTAATCTGGAGAAATCATGGCTGAACTTGAAGTAAATCTTGTTACTCGTACAAAAGATGAGCATTCTGACTTTTCGAAGCTAATAAACGACCTATCAAACTTAGTGAGCAAAAAGTACAGCATTGTTGAGCTGAATGCCGATAAACCGTGGGGTGCATATATGCGACTAGCCTCGCAGCAGGCGGGTGCAGTTATTAGTGCGGTCTTTGCTGGGCTAGCACCGGCTGATGCCCGACTTGGTGTAAATGGTGCCGAGCTAAGCCCGAAGTTTTTAGTAGTACGGCCTGGTCAGCGCCTCAGCTGGCAGTATCACCACCGACGTGCGGAGCGTTGGAGATTTTTAACCGAAGGTGCCTATCGTAAAAGTGAGACCGATGAAGAAAGCGAGCGACTGATCGCATCGGCTGGTGAAGTTGTTCAGTTTCAAAAAGGTGAACGACATCGTTTAGAAGGCATGCCGGATCAAGTAGTGCTCGTAGCTGAAATCTGGCAACACACTGAATCAAGCGAACCGTCAGACGAAGATGACATTGTACGTGTAAGCGACGATTACGCACGTTAGTCGGTATCTGTAATCTGCTATAATTAGTCTATAAACACTATCTACTCAAAGATCAGAAAAAGGGAGTTTTAACCAGTATGTCGAAGAAAGCACTAATTACCGGTGTAGCCGGTCAAGATGGTGGCCATTTAGCGAAATTGCTTCACGAGAAGGGATACGAAGTATACGGCACATTACGTGGTCAACTAGAAGCAAGCCACCCTCGGTATCAAGCAATTAAAGAAGAGATGCCATATGTAAATATTGTGCTTGCAGACATGACCGATATCAGTGCGCTCACTCGCGCTATGATTGAAATTCAGCCAGATGAAGTGTACAACCTAGCTGCAATCAGCCATGTCGGATACTCATTCCGTGACCCACTACTTACTGCCGACTTAACCGGCAAGGGCGTATTAAATGTCCTTGAGGCGATTCGCTTAGCAGGCTTAGAAAAAACGGCGCGTTTTTACCAGGCCTCTACATCAGAAATGTTTGGTGGCCTAGACTATAACCGCCCTGGCGACGGCTATACCGAAGATTCGCCATTCCATCCAAGAAGTCCGTATGGTGTAGCTAAACTATATGGTTACTGGATCACAAAGAACTACCGTGAAAGTTACGGTATGTACGCGGTAAGTGGTATCTTATTCAATCACGAGGGTGAGCGTCGAGGCCCTGAGTTTGTTACACGCAAGATTTCTAAAGCAGTGGCACGTATCAAGCTAGGTAAACAAGAACTTCTTGAACTGGGTAACCTGGACAGTAAGCGTGACTGGGGATATGCGGGTGATTACGTAGAGGGTATGTGGCGCATATTGCAGCAAGACAATCCAAACGACTACGTTCTTGCTACTGGTGAAACGCATACCATTCGTGAGTTTGTAGAGCTTGCGTTTAAAGAAGTGGGTATTGAGCTTTCATGGGACGGCGAAGGCGTAAATGAGACGGCAACAGATGTTGCAACTGGTAAGGTAGTGCTTCGTATTAATCCAGAATTCTTTAGGCCGGCCGAGGTAGATATCCTACTGGGTAACCCCTCAAAAGCCGAAACAGAGCTTGGCTGGGAGCGCAAAGTTGACTTCCCTGGTTTAGTTAAGCTTATGGTGGAACACGATCTAGCTGATAACTCATAGAGCTATTGGGGTAATTTAAAAATAAGACCGTAGCATAGACGGTCTTATTTTAAGCTATAGTCTGGCAAGTAAACCTAGGCCCGCTTTGACTTATAGAGGGCCCATCCAGCCAAAAGTGTGTAATTATATATTTCATTTTCACGAATCATAGTATCGATTTCATCTTCGGTAAACCAGAAATCCTGTATAAACTCTTCGGGATCGGGTTGTTTTGCAACCTCATAAAGATCTGTCACAAGATACACGTACATTTTTTGGCGAGATCGCCGATTATTGAGGTAAAACCAGCCGAGCGCAGTAAGTTCACCCGCGTAGCCGGATTCTTCCGCTAGTTCGCGTGCAGCTCCGGCCTCAGGCAATTCAACCTGATTAATTTCTCCGCCAGGGAGTTGGTGTAAAAACTCATCAGGTGGATAACTATATTCCTTTTGAACTAAAAACTTACCACCGGAGTTGCAAGCAAGCACCATAGCCGCATCGGCTATTTCACTAAAATGAAGATATTTTGTTTCTATGCCGTTAGGTAACTCAACTTTATCCTCAACAACCGTTAGCCGTGTATGGTCTAATAGAGTAGTTGAGTCGATACGACGCCACTTTTTCATAGATCAAGCGGTAGCTACTATGTCCTCAATAGTAATGTCGATGCCAATAGTTGGCTTCCATCCAAATTCACTAGTTAGTGCTGAGTTGTCACCTCGAATATCCATCACTTCGTTGGGGCGAATTAAAGATTCATCAACCTTGGTTGCTGGGGTCTGGATTCTCATGGCGTTTGCAATTGTACTCAGGATTTCTTCACCACTTAAGCTTACACCAGAACATATGTTGTAAATTAGCTGCTTAGGCTTCTGGCTATGTGTAGCTAAAAGCATGTATGCGCTTGCTACATCACGAACGTCGGTATAATCGCGTTTGCTCGTTAAGTTACCAACACTAATTGGATCGGTTTCATTCTGGCGGCTAGCGATCTTACTAATTAGGTCTGGAACCAAAAAGCCAGGGAGCTGATCGGGCCCAATGTGGTTAAATGGCCGTGCAACTACGCAATCAAGCCCGCGTGAACGGTAGTAGGCTGC
This sequence comes from Candidatus Saccharimonadota bacterium, assembly GCA_012270305.1. Lineage (GTDB taxonomy): Bacteria > Patescibacteriota > Saccharimonadia > Saccharimonadales > Saccharimonadaceae > UBA1020. Next base: position 28,101 of record JAAXIO010000041.1, on the reverse strand, counting down.
TTGATTTTCGTTCAGTATTTTACTTACTGCATAGGGTGAACCAAATTGCACATCACCACTTTCATTGATTGGCATTGATTGGCGGGGGCCGTATACCGCGCCGCTACTCACCAAAACAATTCTTGGCTTGTTTTCTTGGTGCAGGTAATATTCGCATAAATTAGTAACAATTGAGCTGTTTGTATTTATGTATAGCTGGGGTTTATCAAAAGATGGTCCAACCGCCGCCATGCCTGCAAGATGGATAATGGCATCAACGTTGGTTGTAAGCTCTGGCCACCGCTTTGCCAGATCACATCCCGCGTATTCAGTTAATTGGTTCTTAATTTGCTCATGTGGGGTGTCTTCTTGGCTCACCCCAATAACTGCATGGCCCGCTTCAATAAGTATTCGTGTTAAATGCTTGCCAACAAATCCATTTACTCCAGTAACAACAATATTCATGTAATCAGTATAACAATATTGGTGACATTAGGGAGCGTACTCCGGTATAATAGGCCGTAGCGTGAACACACTTAATCGTATAAAAGATCGATATCGCTACTCTGCGATAATCCTAAAGCAACTGGTTGTTACCGACTTCAAGCTTCGCTATAAAGGTTCAATTTTAGGCTATTTTTGGACACTACTTCGTCCTTTGGCGTTGTTTGCTGTGTTGTATATAGTGTTCGTAAATTTCCTGCGGTTCGGTGATGGAATTCCACACTATCCCGTGTATCTTCTTCTCGGTGTGGTGCTGTGGAATTACTTTATTGAAGTGACAGTAAATGGTGTTACGTCCATTGTAAGTAAGGGTGACATTATGCGAAAGCTATTTTTTCCGCGATACGTAATTGTCATCGCTGGATCAGTATCAGCGCTTATCAATCTTGCTATAAATCTATTCGTGGTAATGGTATTTATACTTATAAACGGCGTTGATTTAACGTGGAATATTGTATGGCTACCGCTTATAATTATTGAACTATTTGTTTTAGCACTCGGTATGAGCTTCCTTCTGAGTGCGCTGTATGTAAGATTCCGTGATATTAACTACGTATGGGAAGTATTAGTGCAGGCAGGCTTTTATCTAACGCCAATTTTATATCCGCTGTCGATGGTTGCGACGTTTTCGGAATTTGCCAGTAAGTTTCTGCTACTCAACCCCATGGCGCAAATTATTCAGGATGCACGCTACGTCTTGGTGTCAACGGAAACCGATACTGTGTATAAAGTATTTGCCGGCAGCTATTACTGGCTGATACCATTTGCACTTGTTGCACTGATTATTGCAGTATCGGCAATTTACTTTAGACGGAAGGCACCGTCGTTTGCGGAGGATATTTAATATGAACAATCCAATTGCAATTTCGGTAAAAAATGTCTCAAAGAATTTTAAGCTTCCACACCAAAAAACATCTTCCATAAAAGACGTATTTGTTCGTCCACTCCAAGCACTGGGCGGTAGTAGAGCCGTCGAAGTTCAGCATGCGCTAAATGACATAAGCTTCGATATAAAAGAAGGTGAGTTCTTTGGCATCGTTGGTCGCAATGGAAGTGGCAAGAGCACGATGCTTAAAATTCTCGCCGAGATTTACCAGCCCACTAGCGGTGAAGTTAGTGTAAAAGGCCGTTTGGTGCCATTCATTGAGCTTGGTGTTGGATTTAATCCTGAACTAACGGGCCGCGAAAACGTATACTTGAGCGGCGCGTTAAATGGCTTTAGCGAAAAAGAAGTCGATGAGATGTACGGTGACATCGTTGAATTTGCTGAACTTGAAAACTTTATGGATCAACAATTAAAGAACTACTCATCTGGAATGCAGGTTCGTTTGGCATTCTCTGTGGCGACGCGTGCGAAGGCTGACATTCTCTTGATTGATGAAGTGCTCGCTGTAGGTGATGCTGATTTCCAGCGGAAGTGTTTTGAATACTTTAAGCGACTCAAGAAGGCAAAAACAACTGTTGTTTTTGTTAGTCATGATATGAATGCAGTGCGAGAGTATTGCGACAGGGCTGTATTGATTGATCGAGGCGATCTTATTCTTGAAGGTTTAAGTAGTCAGGTGGCGAGCGAATACTCAAAACTATTCATGGAGTCCTCCAAAAGTGTTGAATCTGAGGGTAAGTGGGGAACTGGTGAGGTTGGCTTTGATGCTATCCAGCTAAATAGCAGTGTACTCACCGAGGATGTGCCAGAGTTGGTCATTACCACAAAAATAAAGGCAAAAAAGAACGTTGATATGATTACATGTGGCTTTTCGATTAAAAACGCTGCGGGTGTTCCGGTACTGGGAACGAATAATGTTATGCAGGGGCAGTCATTTGGCGTTACCACGGATGAGACAGTGACGCTTGTTTGGAAAGTGCCTAATATATTTTCTGATGGGTCGTATGATATTGCTTTTGCTCTTGAAGGTGATGGGGTCGTGTTCGATTGGAGGGATGAGGAACTTAGCTTTGACGTGCGCTTACAGGATAGAACATCTTTCATGGTAACACCACCGATAGTATTGGAGAGGGAGTAATATGAAAAAAATGTTTAAAAAAATACGCACTAAAAACACCGAAAATGATGCCGTGGCTGTGGTTGACCCAGTGGATATATTGCTGAGTGCTCCAAATATCGGTCGGATGACCAATGAGCAGCGAAAAGCAATGACAACATCTTGTCATGACACAGATTATATTCCTAAGGTTGAGAATGCTGGTCAGGTTATTCGTCGCAAGGGTAAGGACATCCAGGTGCTACACAACGGTATTGTTGTAGAAGCTGATGGATATGTCGGTGAATGGATGACTGAGATTATCAAAGATTTGCGCGGCCACCATGAGCCTCATGAAGAAAAGGCTTTTTATGAAGTATTTGAGCGAATTGATTCAGGCGCGACGATGATTGAACTTGGCTCGTACTGGGCATACTACAGCCTCTGGTTCTCAAAGCGGATTAAAAACGCTCGAAATATCTGCCTAGAACCGGATCCAAAAAATATTGCTCTTGGAAAACGAAACGCAAAACTCAATGGTAATAGTGGGATTGATTTCCTGAAGGGTGCAATCAGTTCGCAACAAGGTGGTGTTATTCCGATTTCACTTGATTCGAACCCTAGCAAGGTGGTTGATATCCCGGCATTTTCGGTTGACGGTATAATGAAGATGAAGAAAATTGAAAAACTTGATCTTCTGCATATGGACGTCCAAGGATTTGAGCTTGAAACTCTGAAAGGTGTGGAAGAGACAATTAAAAGCGGCAAGCTGCGATTCCTTTTTGTGTCAACACACCACTACCTTTTCTCTCGATCGGTAAATACGCATGCCGACTGCTTAACTTTTATTAAAAAGCGCGGCGGGCACATTATATCTAGCCATACAATTCCAGAATCTTTCAGTGGAGATGGGTTAATCGTTGCGTCTTTCGATGAGCGTGACAAGGACTTTACTGTCGATACTAGCATTAATCACACTGATGCGGCGCTCTTTCGAACATACGAGGATGATTTACAAATTCTCATAGACGCATATCGAGCCGCCATTATTGACCACGGCGAGAAGTAGGCTGTATGCGTATTGTTATTGAGGCTGACTCAATTGCAACTGATAGAATGAGCGGGATTGGTCACGCCACACTCGAGATTATTCGTGCTCTATCACTTCAGAAAAACACAAATGATCAGATTGTAGTTGTGGTTCCATTTGGTACTAAGTCGAAACTGGAAAAGTATAATCTAATTGACGTGAAGGTGCGCACATTACTGCCAGGCTACAGGTACGTTAATCGTTTACTGGTCAGAACCTCACTTCCCATTCCTGTTGATGTGTTTTTCGGCAGGGGTGTTTATATATTTCCTAATTACAAAAACTGGTATGTTCCGTTTTCTCAGTCGATAACTTTTGTGCACGATGTAGCGTATAAAATTTTTCCTGAGACAATTCACCCCAAGAACCTCTTGTATTTGAATGCAAATATGACACGTTGGATGAAGCGGGCGCAAGTACTGGCTACAATATCGCAAGCTTCAGCAGACGAAATAACGGAGCTTTTTCCAGAATATAAAGAAAAGGTGCAGCTAGTACCCCTGGGTGTTGATACAAATATGTTCTATGAAAGATCGGTTGATGAAATTACTCTAGTCTGCAAAAAGATTGGTATCGATGGCGATTATTTTATTTACGTAGGCAATATTGAGCCTCGAAAAAACATCATGGTACTCCTTGAGGCTTACCAGTTGTACGCGGACAGTGTACAGACTGCTTCAAAGCTTGTGTTGATTGGTGGAGATGGCTGGAAAAACGACACGATTAACGAGCATATTGAGGTTTTACGTGCTGCTGGTTATGGCATCGTACGGCCAAATACCTACGTAGAGGATGACTTGCTACCAGCACTATATAGTGGTGCTAAAGCGCTAGTTCATGTATCTCTTCATGAAGGATTTGGGTTGTCTGTAGTGCAGGCTCAGGCGTGTGGCACTCCGGTGATAGTGTCCGACATACCGGTGCTTAGAGAGGTTGCTAGTAGTATTGGCCGATATCTTGTTAATTCACAGGATAGTTCATCTATTGCAGCTGCCATGAAGCAGGCGGATGCTAAGCAGTATGTGGCCAAAGCACACCCTGGCTATACATGGAAAGAGACGGCAAAGAAAATTATTTCATTAACTGATATAGTAGGAGATGATAATGCGAGATGATGTGACGATGCCGTTTAAGGTATCATACGCCCAAAACCGAGAAGATATTTTACTCGAGGGTATGCTAAAAAACATAGAGGAGGGCTTCTATGTTGATGTGGGTGCAAACCATGCAACGCTCGATTCGGTGACAAAGCTTTTTTACGACAAAGGTTGGCGCGGTATTAATGTTGAACCAAGCCCTGACTTATTCGAGGGTATTATTGCAGCGCGACCAAGAGATATTAATTTGAATATCGGTATGGGCGCTAAGAAAGAGCGAAGGAAATTTCGCTATTATAAGAACGGCGATGGTTTGTCGACATTTTCTCCTGGCATGATGGAGGAGTATAGCAAGAATCATGACGTACATACGGATACGTATGAAGATAGCGAAGTGCAGATCGAGACGTTGTCTGAGGTTTTGAAGGAACATGCTCCAAAGAATATTCACTTTATGAAGATTGACGTCGAAGGTTTTGAATACGAGGTTCTGCGTGGCAATGACTGGAAGAAGTTTCGACCATGGGTAATTTGCATAGAGGCAACACATATCCAGCACGAATGGGATAAATATTTGCAGAAACAAGACTACGTGTTACTGCTGTTTGACGGACTCAATAATTACTACGTTGCAAATGAGCATTCTGAAATTATTGAATCTTTTTCGTACGCAAAGACGATCTTCCCTACACCGATTCTCACAAGGCAAGCAGCTATGTTTGTCAAAGAGCTCCAGAAGAGTAACGGTAATCTTGCAACACGAATAGCAAACTTTGACGTCGAGCGGGCTCACTTGGTAAGCGAAGTAACGAGGCTGCATCATGAGATTGCAAGAACTAGTGGGATTAAAGGTTCGGTTAAAAGCGTCGCTCGTGCAGTGGATCGAGCTGCGGCTGTGTATATTGCCAAGTTAAATAAACCAAAGGTTGTGAAGACAAAGCAACTCGATATTACAAAAAATGCAAGCTTGGACGAAACTCTTCGGAGAGTTCGTCTATACGATTTTATGTCACTATATGGCAACGGTTCGGGTGAGCGGATGCTTTATCGTGCTGCGAACGGTATATACCGACAAGCTACGAGAACTCCATTAAAGGGCATGAAGAGGGCTCGCCGGGCAATACAGGCAAGGAGACTAAAGTGAGTGACAGAAAAATTGTATTTGACGGACAGGTTTTTCAGAGTGCCGCGTGGGATCGAGGCATGGGCAAGTATTCGCTCAGTTTGCTTGAGGCGCTTCTGAAAGACGACCAGTATAATTACAAAAAGACATCTATCTTTTTTACAAAAAACCTGAAGCTCGAAGCTGCTGCAGAAGCAGCTATCAGGCGTGCTGCTCCGGGTGTAGAACTGGTATTTCTTGACTTGAAGGTGCCCAATATTCACGATCATCGTTCAATTGAGCAGATTATGCGACAAAACAAGGTGACTCTTAATAAGTTTATCAGCGAACATATCAATAATACTGCCGTTGATTTCATTATATTATCATTGTTTATTGATCAAGTTTGCAGTGTCTTTCCTGCTAACGTCCGTAAAATACTGCTTTTCTATGATCTTATTCCGCTTCAATACTCGGAAAGATACGGGTTGTTTCATAGTTATGAAAATTATTTGCGGCGTTTCAAGGTTATCCTTGAAGCCGACAGAATCTGGACTATCTCACAGACGGTTGCGGATGATTTGATGGTATATACGGGTATTAATAAGAGTAAATTGACTAACATAAACGGTGCACCGATTCCAAGGGCTCAGCAGAATACTCAGAAGCCCGGAAGCATTGAAGTGCCAAAACGTTTCTTACTTATGCCTTCGGGTAATGACCTTCGGAAAAATAATGAGCGTGCAGTGGATGGCTTGGCTACGTATAATCATCAAAATCCTGAAGCACCGCTAACTCTCCTCATTACGTCGCATTTTGATGAAGATACAAGGAACAATCTTAGGCGGCGATCAAAGCATATTCAGTTTACGGGCAATGTTTCTGAAGGTGAGTTGCTTTGGTTATACCAAAATGCCATAGGGATACTTTTCGTACCTGAGTATGAGGGGCTTGGCCTGCCAATACTTGAGGGTGTTGAAGCTAATAAGCCAATTATTTGGTCGAATTTGACGGGATTTAATGAGCTGTCTTCGACGGCATTTTACTACGCTAATCAGTTCTCGCCAGCTTCAATCGCGGAGGCCATTAAGCACGCAATACAAGGTAATGACTTTTCGAAGAAGAAGAGAGAATACCCTAAGATTCTGCGTAGGTATACGTGGGAGATTTCCGCTAAAGATGCATTAAGGAGCTTGGTCGACTCAATAGAAAAGCCCAGATTGGATAAGGCGAAGCAGAAAATTGCAGTGTTTTTACCTGATCCAGCAGGGTATTCGGCTATAGGTAAGTTTAATATGCACCTACATCCAGCGCTGAGTGAGTACTTTGACATTGATTATTATGTAGAAAAGGGTGTCGGTGGCCGACCACCTGTGCGCCCAAGTTACCTTCCTGCGATTGCAACCGTGAAAGATGCGCGGACATTTGGTGCCAAATCATATCAAAAGTATGCAGGAGTTTTATACCACATAGGGAATAGCGAGTTCCATCTTGAAACAATTAAGAACGCATTTTACCTCCCAGGTGTGGCGGTCATGCATGATATAAATTTGGGTGGCATATTTGACGGCGACCTTGTCAAACGAGGCTTTATATCAAAGGAGAGGTTCGCGGCAGAAAAGTATCTCAATGAGTTATCAGGTGTAGAGACTACCTCCTATACGACAACTATTGCTAACGCACAACTTGCCCTGATTGCTCACTCGGAGTTTAGCGCCGATAGTCTGCGCGCAGTAGCCCCCAAAGAAGTACCTGTATATAGAGCAAATCTACCAGTAGCGACACCACAGCTAAGAAAAAATAAAATTAGCAATCGTATAACAATTGGATTTGCTGGTATAATTCATCCCGCTAAGGGTTTGAAGGTGCTTGATGACATCCAAGCATCCGGGCTATTTGATGAAGTTGATATATATATATTTGGTATTCCTTTGATTGATGAAGCAGAACTGCAACGTATCGGAGCGATGCATAATGTAACAATTGTTACGGATCTTACAGATTTCCAATTTCAATCCCAATTAGCTAATGTCGATATTTTAGTTAACTACCGCCCTGACTATAATGGTGAAGCGTCTGCATCTACACTTGAAGCTATGCGGCTTGGCGTTGTGCCGATTGTACGCCGCATCGGATGGTATGACGAGCTACCTGACGATGCCGTGGTTAAGGTTGATGACATTACGGATATTATTCCTGCTCTACACGAGCTTTGCTATGACGATGATTTACGACAAGTCAGGAGCGAAAAGAGCCGATTGATTACCTCAGAAGACTTCACGCATGAGGAATATGCTAAGAGGATTCACGAGTATATTATCAAGTCGCAAGCGGCTAAGGGGCTTAATGCCGAGGTAGCCACAGCACTACGAGCCGGAAGTTCGAAAGAAGATATTAAGCGTATTCTTAACTAGGTTCAGAGCCTAGTTAACTGTAATATCGGTCCATGAAAGGGTTCCGATATTCCAAGTACTGCCACCTTCCAGAATTGGCTGGAAGTGCTCGCGGTATATGCTTGGCTGTAACGAGGCTGGGGCATTTAAAGTAAAGCTAAATTGAACGACCTGTCCCGGTAATGCGGTGTGTTGATCTACAGCTAGTGTTGTACCGTCTGCTTCGTACACGGCAGAAAAGACAACATTTGGACGATTACTTGGCAGGAACATACTTGATCGATTAATAGGGTTCACTGTTGCAAACGTGATTGGGTTTAGTCCCTGGGGTACAGCTGTAGCATCATACCATACGGCAGTGCCTGTGTTTTTATAGTAAAAGTCAACTTGAGCAGAAGCCCCTTTAGTGACTGTTGGGTAATTCGACTGTTTCACCCAAGATGCACTGAAAGTCGCTTTTTTAACCGTTACGTTGGTCCAGGCGACACCGCCCATGTTCCACGGATTACCACCTTCGACAATGGGCTGGAAAAACTCACGATACACACCTGGTTTGACTCTCTGACTTGCGGCAAGATTAAAGGTAAACTCGGCTATTTCACCTGGCTGTACTATGTGCTGATTTGAAGCGGGTGAACCGTCAGCTTTGTAAACTGCGCTAAATTCTATACTTGCTCGGTTGTTCGTTGCAAATCCAGCGCTGAATACACTTTTGCGATTGATGGCATTGGTCGTTGCCAGGACAGTAGGCTGTGCGCCACTGGGTACAGAGGTTACATCGTACCAAGGGGTATTACCTGAGTTTCGGTAAAGAAGTACCGAGCGGGTACTTGAACCTTGATTAATTGTCGGATAGCTAGATTGTCCTGCGTAGGTTGCAGAGTATATCGGGTTGGGCGTTGAGATACTTGTTTTAATATCACCCAGTCCTATTTGTGAGTCGGATACGTATGGGCTAACAGAGAATGTGCTACTACTCTTTGTTGACGGTGCATTAAATATTGCTGTAAAAGTTGCGATTTCACCCGGAGCTACCTGAGTTTGGTTAAGGCGGCCGATAATTGAATCGCTTGGCCAAGAGGTATCCTTTAGAGCGGAAGCGCTCCCAGAAACAATATTTAGTGTAGTATTTGCTTGACTCAGTGTCGTCGAGCCTGTGTTCTTGAACTGATAGTTTATTGAAGACTGAGTGCGTGGATTGATAGTAAGATTGATAGAATCTTGCTGTGGCCTAAGCGCTGAGCCAGCTATGATAGAGGTGTCAGTCCAAACGCTAATCGGTGAGCCTAAGCTATTAGTAACCGGAATGATACCAGCTCCTCCGTCAATGACAGGTGCAAAATATGTTCGCACTGATGCTGGACTAGCGTTACCTGGTGCCGTCATCGTGAAGCTAAAACGAGCAGTTTCTCCAGGTGCTACTGCATGTGGGTTGGATGCGTACTGCTGACCGCTTTTATTGAAAACTGCAGAAAATACGCCACTTGGCCTGTTGCGATCAGTGCCCCATGCGCTATCACCAAGTTGGGAAGACTGGTTGGTATTGGCTGAAGAATTAACGGAGGCAAGTCTCACTGGAGTTCCGCCGTTTTTCCCCGCCGTTATATTGTCATACCAAGTGAAGTTACTAGTATTCTTGAAGTCGATATATGAGCTTTTCTGTTCGCCGCCACGGAGGGTTAGGTTGCTCGATTGACTTACATATTGAGATTTACGTGCCGTGTTAACTGTTATATTAATCCATGCCTTTGATGGACTGGTGAGTATTGTGCTTTTTGAACCTTCTGCAATAGGTTTAAAAAACTCTTTATATGTACCAGCTGGATAGTTCTCCGGGACGGTTATTGTGTAGCTGAATTTAACGCTTTCACCAGGCTTCACAACATGAGGGTTAGAAGAGTATTCGTTTCCATCTTTATCGTAAACAGTATCAAATAGTAGCGAAAGTCTGTTTTTGTCTCCCCCCCAAGTATCATTCAAGGCAAAGTCGCTTGCTCTATTGATCGGCTCATCGGTTGCAATGCGCACAGGATTGCTATTATTGTCATACCAAGCAACACTGCCGCTATTTCGATACGTTACGAAGCCTGTAAATGACTGGCCTGGATTCAGAGTTGGGTGGCTGGATTGCCCAGTCCATGTAGTGGCATATCCAAGATTGTATGTTACTCCAAACCAAGCATTGAAGTATCGTAAAAAGTTAATATTACCATATGCTCCGCAACTTACTGTAGCGCCCATCGGTGCGGCTATTGTTGCAGAGTTTGGTTGATATGGAGTGTAGTTGTACAACGCTTGAGTTGCTCTATTTTCAATATTGACAACTGAACTGCCGCATGATGCATCTGGGTTGAAGCGAATAGTGTTGTTGCCCAGTACGTATGGGGTATACCAGCTTGGACTTGCATTTAGAATAGCCCTGAACATTTTTGCGGCCCAGTCGAGTTGATTGGTGAGGCCATAGTATTGGCTATCGCATGGTGCAGTGTCTGGGCAGCCGTAGCCTGTTGCGGAGCGATATTGAATGTTCAAAGGCCACGTGTCGGTTATAAGCCCTTGTTCTTTTTGTAGTAGTACTATTAAAACTTGAGGATTAATTTGATATTTTTGAGCAACATCGTAGATAATTTGCGAGGCTTTTTTGCCGCCCTGAGTATAATCCTTTAAGCAGGGAAAAGTGGTCTGATTATAATTCGCTTTACCCCATTCCCAGCGCTGCACACGGCCATCTTTATTAAGGTCTGGTCCGCCGAATTCTGAATTCTGTTGGCCATTTGTGTCGCAGCTTGATACTTTACTGTTTAGAAATGTTTGTATTTGTGCAGAACTCATCGTTGAGGTATTGGCAAATGTATAATCGTCGATGATTTTTCCGGCTCTCCATGCTTGTGCGTGCACGGGGTTACTTACAGCTATTAACGCAAAAAATAGGGATAAAAGTACAATTGCAAAGAATTGACCAGTAGGCATAAATGAATTAATCTTCTCGAATGGTAGTTTTAAGCTAATTAATGACAACATTTTTTGATGCCTCCGATCGTCCGTTAGCGTCTTCGTATAACACTGTTGCCAACCAAGTACCTTTGTCAGGAAATTCACTTATGCTAATATCAAAACCTTTGCAAGTTGAACTATCGGCGAGTGCTTGAACAGATGCTGACTTACGAATTATAGTTTGGTCTTTTGTAAGTGTGAGTGTGCATGAACCTTCAGTGGTTACTTTTTGAATTATTGATCGAACTTGTATTATATTATTGTTTTGTGACGCTGCTGTAATTAGTATTTGAGGAGTCTTACCGGCGGCGGTGTTCGTGTTATCTTGATCGCTCTCAAGATTACCGGTATCCCTTGGCTCTCCTTTAACTGTGGCATTTTTTGAGTTTGATCCCGCTTTAATCTGTTCATTCGTTGGAGACTCTAAGTTGATATAATTTTCTTGCTTTGAATGCTGAAAGAAATAATAGACGGCAAACGAACCCGTGGCGAGCGCTATAATTGCGCCTAGTACGATGTATCGTTTTTTGCTATTTTTATTTTTTTCTATTTGCATCACATTACATTAATTGTAGCAAACATACTTATGTTTAGTCAATTTGCTTGAAAGTGAAAAAATGCCAAATAAAGATACTGGGCTATCAATTTGAAGTAACATTTGGATGGCTATTTTAAAAACATAAATCATATATTAATTTAGTTGTTTAAATAAGTTGTTATTTTACGTTAGAGATTTAAGAGTGATATTATATTTAAGCAATGAACGCAAAAATGAAAAAGTATTTTGACAGCAAGTACTCTCTCTTGATGGGCTTTCTTTCTGGAAATAAATTTTTTTACATTATTCTTGCAATAGTAGTAACCCAGGCTCTTTGGTACGCTTTTAACTTTAAGCCGACTATTTATGATGAATTTCGTCACTTTGAAAATATCGAAATTTACACAGAGCAACTAAGTCCAATTTTGGGTGAACAAAAACCGGAGTGGGATCGTCTAGGTAACATCACGAGAAGTGGATCCTACATGTATTACTACTTAATGAGCTGGCCGCTTAGACTACTGCAGGCAGTAAGCGATAGTCAAGGTTTTCAAATAATAGGTCTAAGATTCATTAATATAGCAATGTTTGTTGGTGCTGTTATTTTTATGAGAAAGGCACTCATACAAGTGTCGGGTTTTTCAGCATCAATAGTTAACTTTTCGTTACTTATTTTTGCACTTACCCCCGCAGCCGCGCTACTTGCTGGGATTATTAATTATGATAATGCCGCGTTTCTGCTGTTTGCAATAATGCTGTCACTTTCAGTGACAATTATTAAAAATCGTGACAAAGTGCGCATTGATAAACTCCTTTATCTATTGATACTTGGTTTATTAGTGTCACTCATCAAGTACACCTCCCTTGCACTAGTTGTCCCTCTATTTGCCTATCTTGCATATAGTCTAATTACAACCCACGGAAAGCGCCTGCCAAAGATACTCATAAATGACGCTAAGCGGATTAAGCCACTACATGGAGTGCTGATCGGCCTATGTTTAGTAGTGTCACTAGGTTTTTTTCTTGAGCGACCTGTGACAAATACAATACTATACGGTAGACCATCCACGTCATGCGAAAATACAATGAGTCTCGATAGGTGCCGGAAATTTGTTGACTACTCGATCTATGAGCGTATAAGAGAAAATAAAAGTTCAGAGTTTCAACCAGTTGGATACATAAATTACATTGTGACTATGTGGATGCCTACCATGACCAATACTATGACGAATACATTGGAAAAAGGATCCGCAACCCAACTGCCAATAGTTATTAAACTTTATGCATGGCTTTTTCCGATAGCAATACTATTGATATTGGTCTGCTTAAGAGAAATACTTACTGATCGAGCTAAGATTTTATTAGTAGCAGTGACGGTGGGCTATGTAGCAATTTTGATCTCCAGTGAGTATAGCTCATATGTAAAATACGGACAGTTGGTTGGCGTCCGAGCAAGATATCTAGTGCCAGTATTACCAATATTCATTGCACTTGCGGTTTATTCAATCAGTCTACTGCTTGGAGCTCGTAAGTATTTAAAGCTTGTTCTCGGGACTATCGTTTTACTATCACTGAGTCAAGGAGCTGGCATCACTACCTATCTGCTCACAACTCCCGAAAATATATACTGGGATCGCGACAACTATAGTATAAATGATCAGGCTGCTGAAGTAATTGAGCCATTTATCAAAGAAAACTAGCTGCGTACATGAAGATATTATTCATTACTAGAAAATATCCACCAAGTACGGGCGGCATGGAGAACATGGCAGTCAATCTGTATGGTGAATTGATTCGGCATGAAGAAGTTGCGTTAATAAAATGGGGAGGCGACAATAAATGGCTTCCCTTAATATATCCATGGTTGTTTCTGCGCGCATGCGGCAAACTGATGTTTGGCAAATATGACACAATATATTTGCAAGATGGGCTTATGGCGCCAATCGGAGTAGTGCTTAGGTTTTTATTTAAGACCAAGACGGTCGTAACTATTCATGGGTTAGAAGTGACTTATAAAAATACATTTTATAGAAAGATAATATTACCGTGCATAAAAAGGCAGGGCAAAATTATAGCTGTTAGTGAAGAATCTAAAGCTGCCGTTATTGAAAGTTTGGGAGATATAGCAGTTGAGGTAATAAATAATGGCGTTGAGGATAAATTCTATTCCTCGAAGCCACGTAAGCAGCAGCTTGACGTAATCGCAACCGCAACAGGTATGCACGTAGCAAACTTGGAGAAATCATTAATTGTACATAGCGGCGGAAGACTGGTAAAGCGTAAAGGTGTAGCGTGGTTTATTGATGCCGTATTGCCGGAATTAGTTAAAAAAATGAATAGAGACGTAGTCTACTTTGTGTCCGGTACTGGTCCTGACTTGGATAACGTGAGAGAAGCGGTTAAAAGACATGGGCTTCAAGAAGTGGTGCACATGCTTGGTAGGATTAACGATGATGTGCTGCACGCTCTGTATAATTGTGCTGATATTTATGTAATGCCAAACATTCCAGTGCCGGGCGACATGGAGGGCTTTGGTCTGGTGGCGCTTGAGGCCGCTTCCGCTGAACGGATCGTGATAGCATCAAAGCTCGAAGGAATCCAAGATGCAATTACGGATGGAAAGAACGGAATACTGGTCCAGCCAAAGGATGCTTCATGCTATATTGATACGATTATCAACGTGTGTACTGATACAACAAAGCATCAATTTGGTGTAGCTGCTCGGTCTTATACTATAAAAAAATTCAGCTGGGAAGCGGTTGCAAAGCAGTATATTGCTTCTATGAAAAGTATGGTTGAATGACCGGTGTGGTGAAGTGTATTTTATGAAAAAAGTTATAACCTACGGCACATTTGATCTTTTGCATTATGGACACTTAGAACTGCTAAGGCGTGCTAAAGAGCACGGAGATTATTTAGTGGTTGGCCTATCGTCTGATGAATTTAACAAAGCCAAAGGGAAGACATCGTATTTTGATTATGAAAAACGCAAAGAGATGCTTTCAGCTATTACATACGTAGATGAAATTATATCCGAAAACGATTGGAATCAGAAAGAAAAAGATATAGAATTACATAATATCAATGTTTTTGTTATGGGCAATGATTGGCAAGGCGAATTCGATAACTTAGCCAGCATATGTGAACTTGTATATTTACCGCGCACGCCCAACATATCATCAACGGCAATTAAAGATATTCATAAAAATGTAAATGATAGATCATGAAGGTTGAAAAAGATAACTTGTCACACTGGATTATGCTGCTTATTAGCGGCATAAATATTATATTTTCAATTCCATTTCGATTTTTTAAACCAAAACGCACAAAACGTGTTGTATTCTTTTATCAGATGCATGGCAACAGTCAGGCGTTGATGGAATATATACAGCTCCATGACTCATCAATTGAAATGTATTTTTTGGCCTTCCCTGAGTACCTAAAGATATATGACGGAAAGCATAAATTACCAACTCTAAGTATGCTTAATCCCATCGACATGATACGAGTAGCTCAGAGTGATGTGATAGTTACGAATTACGGTTCGCTAACCTTACGGTACTATGCCAAATGGACAAGCTTGAAACTTGTTGATGTGTGGCATGGCTTACCAATGCTTAAGAACCAAACACCTATGATAATGAATTATTTAAACAACTATTCAGAAATTTGGGTGTCTTCACCTGCGATGAAAGACTTCTACCGTGAACGTTACAAGCTACGCTCTCATTTAGAAGTAACTGGATATGGCCGAGTAGATAAGCTTGTTATGGGTGGGTATAATAAAGTTTCTGTATGCCAAAAATATGGCTTACCACTCGATAAAAAAATCATACTAATTGCACCTACTTGGAAGCATAATAACCCGGATAGAAGTGAACTTCCCTTTGGGCTTACGTCAACTGATTTCATAAGTGAATTAAATGCATTAGCCGATGCTACGAATAGCCATGTTGTATTTAGGGCGCATATGTTAAGCGATGATTTGAGTGCGGCAAGTAGTAATATAACCGCTTTATCATCACATGATTATCCAGATACGGAAGAGATAATATCGATTGCCGACATAGTAGTGACCGACTGGTCGTCAATTGCGTTCGATTTTATGGTTACTGAACGACCTGTTGTGTTTATTGACGGCCAGCCGCCATTTGTGGGGAAAGAGTTAAGTACGCGTTGTACACCAGCAAATAGGTTTGGACCAATAGTAAGTGACATTGGCATATTTAAAGACATTATCAAAAGGTACCTGGACACCCCATCGTCCTATATTGAGGAGAACAAAGATTCTATTGATCATATAAAAAAAGTTGCTTACGGCGACACCCTTGATGGTCGTGCGACGGAGCGATACTTCAAGCGTCTAAAACAATTACTTGAGGGCTAGTGCGCTTCGTGCCCATGACCTTAGCGCTACAAACGGCAAAAGCCATACTCCAAGTGTACGTTTAACTACGATAACAAGTATCACGTTGCTTAGGGTAATAGTTAAACTAGTGGCAATGCCCGCTCCAATAACCCCAAACAATGGTATGAGTAAAAAGCCGAGCGAAATATTTACGAGTAGCGATGTTCCCACTACTAGTGCTAATTTACGCTCTCCACCTGTTAGTCCGAGTGCAAAAATTGATGCACCTAGTGTTGCATTAATAAACTGCGCAATGCCAAGTAATACTAAAGCTTCACGCCCAGGTAAGAACTCAGAGCCGAATAATGCAAGTAAGAAATTTGGGAATAAGGTCATGAGTAATAGTAGCGGCAGGGCCAAGATAACCGCCAGGGCACTAGATTTACTGAGTACTAGTTCAAGCTCTTTAATTTGATTACTGTAGTAAAGTTCGGATATTTTTGTGGCAGATATGGTTGTAATAGCCGCCAAGACAATACTCATTAGCATGGATATTTTTAACGCAACGTTAAATACGCCTACATCAACCGTAGATCCAAATACACCAAGTAATAGAACGCTCGCTTGGCCATTCATTTGAGTTGCAAACATAACAAAAAGTAATGGCCCTGATATAAGCAGGAGTTTGCGCCTACTAAAGGAAATAGCTGGAGTGACTGTATAAAGATACTTTGAAGTTAATAGGGCACCTGCAAGAGCGGTTCCATAGCAAGCAAGGGTGAAGGCGGTAATAATAGCGCCAATCCCCCAGCCGGACGATAGTAATAGTACCGATAATATTCCAACAAAGTAAATTGATATTCTTTCAAGAAAAAGAGAAGGCCCAGTTTTTTTAAGACTCTTTAAAATACCAGAGTATATGTAAGACAGGGCAAATGGGGGTATAGCGAATGCAAATATCTTGAGGTAAGAGGCTATACTTGGTTCGTTAAAAATAGATCTAGCAAGTGTGTCCGATGATATGTATAGAAGAATCGCCATAGGTACCGTAAACAGTAGGGAGGTTTTAACTGATATATTACTAACTCCGCGAGCGGCATTGATACGCCCTTCAGTCATATAAGCGGGAATAAATTTTATAACAGCTCGATCTATACCCAACCTTCCGATAAGGGCAAGTACCATGACAACTGAAAAGCATAGGTAAAAAATTCCGTACCCATCTGCCCCGAACCGTTGTGCGAGCAAAAGGTCAAAAATAAACTGAAGTGCGGTAGCTCCAACAAGTATCAAAAATGCTTTAGATGAATGTCGAAGAATTTCGACGAAGTTAACATCTGAAGTTGAAAAAAGCTTCGGAACACGTATGCGTTTTCCGGCTTTATTTTTTCTTGGGTGGCTAGTCATGGGTATTATTTGCTTTTTGAGAGGTACTGAATCTCTTTAATTCGCTCTAGCTGATCTTCGAGAAGTATTCGATTAGTCTTTTGTAAATCGGCTATTACTAACAACGCGAATGAGAGAAGTGAGCCAACAAGCATTGCACTACCAAAAATGAGCGACTGTAAATGACCCTCCCCTTGACCAATGAGCACGAAATAGAAAAAGCGTATGAATGGAATTGCTGCTGCTAAGCCAAATATGATACCCAGAGTAACAAATACGACATGTGGCTTGAACATGATGTAACTTCGCATAATGGCTTGGCCGGACTTACCCATATGTTGCCAAATGTTTTTAAACAAGCGTGATTCACGGGTTTTTTTGTTAGTTTCAATGGCCACGCTAGCGATTCGTAGACGTTTATTGCCAGCTTGAATAATTGTCTCCATGCAGTAACTAAACGGTGTAACAATATTGAGTTTTATAAGTGAAGTCTTGGAATAAGCCCGGAACCCACTGGCGGCATCGGGTAGATTAGTGCCAGCCGCTTGGTTGACTACCCAGCTACCGAATTGCTGCATTTGTTTTTTAAAGCCCGAAAAATGAGCGATAGTAGCTGTTTGTCGATCACCAATAACAATATCTGCTTCGCCGCTAATAATGGGCGCAACTAAATCCTTAATACGTTCTTGCGGGTATTGGTTGTCGCCATCGGTATTAACTACGATGTCTGCGCCGTGAGCAAGAGCATAGTCAACGCCATCACGGAAGCTACGAGCTAACCCCATGTTACGGCGGTGTCGTACGATGTGCTTAACGCCAAGCTTTTTGGCAACTTCAATGGTGTTGTCGGTTGAGCCGTCGTCAATGATGAGCCATTCTACCGAATCAACTCCAGGGAGTGTTTTTGGCATAGTTTCAAAGACTAGCGGTAGCGTTTCGGCCTCGTTTAAGCAGGGTATCTGAATAAAGACTTTCATATGGACTAGTATACAGCTTATCTAACGCCCTATGCCAATGTATTGTAAGTTGGATTGAGCGAGCGCGTGTTTATCTAATTTATTCACCGCATCTACAATAATGAGCGAGGAGTTTATTTGTTGGTAGAATGTGACAGGTAAGCTTGCAAATTCTGACCATTCGGTAGCAATAACAACTGCTGTGGCGTTTTGAACACAATCATCTAATGAATCAACGAGCGTTATATTGCTAAGAAGATCTTCTTTGGCTTCTTCGTTCGCCTTAGGGTCGTATGCGGTTACTACTGCACCCGCTTTTGAAAGTATATTAGCAATGGCAACACCTGGTGACTTACGACTATCGCTTGTACCGGCTTTAAAGGCTAGCCCGAGTATGGCGATGCTTGCACCTTCAAGGTTTCCATTAAGTGCTTGCAGGAGCTTTTCGGCAACATAGCCAGGCATGCTGCCATTTACACCTTGGGCTGCTTGCATGATTTCAAGATCTACACCGTAGTCTAACCCACTAGAAATTAACCCACTTACATCTTTAGGGAAGCAACCGCCGCCATAGCCACGGCCTGCGTTTAAGAATGCGCGACCAATACGCTTATCGGCACCAACTGCATCCATAACTTCAACAACATCGGCACCTGACTTATCGGCGAGTTTTGCAATTGAGTTAGCGAACGATATTTTAAGTGCCAAGAACGCATTTGCGGTGACTTTGATGAGCTCTGCGCTGGCTAGGCCAGTTGCAATGTACTCACCTTTAGCTTCGGTGCTAGTAATAGCAGCGATCGCTGCAATTGAGTCACGTTGTGCTTCTAGTTGGTGATAAAGACTCAAGACTGTTTGAACTGATTCAGTATGGTCACCGCCGGCAACAACACGGTCAAAAAATAGAGTATCTTCAAGAGCGGTGCCTTCACGAAGAAATTCAGGATTTGAGACATAGTGTAAAGACTGGTTAATTGTACTGAAAAGTTCTTGAATTTTAGCACCTGTTCCCACGGGTACGGTGCTCTTTTGAACAAATACTGCTGATTGCTTCATGAGTTTTGCAGCTTGCTCTGCTGCCGAAAAAACATAGCTAAGATTTGAGCTACCATCAGGATTATCTGGAGTACCTACGCAGGAAAATACTACGTCGCTACCGGGCACGCTGTCTTCGTATGAATTGGTTGGGATGAATTTACCTGATTCAAGCGCGGTTTTAATTACAGGGTCGAGACCGGCTTCGTAAAAGAATGAACGACCCTGCTTAATGACATCAAGTCGCGCTTTGTTTGGTTCGAGTGCGTATACTGTATAGCCGGCATGTGCCAATAGGGCGGCTGTAGTAAGTCCTACATACCCCGCTCCCAAGACGGTAATGGTAGATGGTTGCATGATAGCCATTATACGCTACCGGCTCACTGTGATGCTATAATCGGTCTATGATTACCGTTATTATCGCTGGAGGGTCTGGCACTAGGTTATGGCCACTCTCGACATCAAGCAACCCAAAGCAACTACTTAAACTTACTAACGACCGAACAATGGTCCAGAATACCTACGACCGCGTAAAATCGATGTCGGAAGCAGTATATGTGGTGCCTGATATATCCCATGCTGATGCTTTAAAGGCTCAACTACCTGAGCTGAATGAAGATAATTTTGTTGTTGAGCCAGGCAGGCGGGGAACAGCAAGTTGTATCGTGGCTGCACTCGCCCACGTGGTAAAACGTCACGGGGAAGACACGCCAATTGCGTTTGTACACGCTGATCACCACATTAGAGATACTGATGGGTTTATACAGTCGTTTCACGTAGCGGCAAACTATGCCACAGCACACAATCGAATTACACTTATAGGTATTGAGCCAACCTACCCAGCAACCGGATTTGGTTATATCGAAAAAGGTGATGCGGTTGAAGAGGGTCACATGTGGTTAGTTAAGCAGTTTAAAGAAAAACCAGATTTTGAAACTGCTAAACAGTTCATTGCCTCTGGTAAGTTTGTATGGAACTGTGGGTACTTTGTTGGCACCGGCAAAAGCTTTTTATCGGAGCTTGAAGAGCACAACCCTCAACGTGTTGCAGACTACAATGCTCTGCTTGCTGCTGAGTCATCAGAAGCGTATGAAGAGGCATATCTAGCAAGTGAAAACGACGCGATTGACTATGCTTTAATGGAACGCACAAGCAACCTGCAGGTGATACCTGCTTCATTTGACTGGCGCGATGTAGGCAACTTTAACGATGTTCACGAAGCAAACCAACTTGATGAAACGAACAATTTCCGTATGGGAGATAACATTCACGACATTGAAATTGAAAATTCGTATGTTCGTAATGAAGAACCTGAAAAACCCATAGCGCTGATTGGGCTAGATAATGTTGTAGTTATAAACACTAAAGACGGCATTCTAGTAGCACGAAAAGACATTAGCCATAAGGTAGGTGATATAGCTAAGAAGCTACAGCAGTAGTAAAGATTAGATTATCGTTCTTTGCTCCAAGGCATCGTGTGGCCGCTCAGCTTTTTAATCTGAGCGGCATCTTTTTTGAAATAATCTACGAGATCTTTATAAAACTTACTTTCTTTGTCCAGGCGATCATCATCACCTGCCGTGTTCCATAGGTTTATACGGTACTCAATTGAGCGCCGTAGGCTATACGGCATAGTTGTTTGCCAAGTTTTTTTAACCAGGGGTATGCTGTACAAAAACCCAGGAGATAACTGTTTAACGCGCGGCTTCGTGCCGCCTTTTCTGGCAACAGTATCTGCGGGTGGGCTATACGCATTAGGTGAAGCGCCGATAAATTTTAGGACTTTGCTTATAGTGCCAACAGGGTCTTTAGAAAGTTCATTAGTTGTAATAACAAGAATGTTCTTTTTAGGGAATAGCTTGTAATAGTGAGCCAATATTTCACCATATCGGCTAAGTGCCAGGTAGTCACTGTCGGGTTCGCTATAATTTTTAATCGTGTTTTTGCCCGCCTGCAAATCCGTGACAGCCTGCTCAAAAGAGCGGTGTTCGTAACCACGCTGGCGAAGCATTTTATAGTGAGAATAGGCACGATCTACCGGGTTACGTAGGAGTGCGATGATTTTTACATCTGGAATTGTGGCATGAATGCGTTTCGCAGTTTCTTCAACGGTTACGTCGCTTTGATCAAACATATAATGGGGGGTAACTGTCCCGAGTAGTTTATTTGGATGTGCGCTAAAATGGGTTCTAATATACCAGGTTAGACCCTTATGGTAGGTGTGGTTATCACTAAAAAAAGGCGCCTCTTTACTAGCGGGGAGGCTAATATCTGGGTGATCTTTTAGTAGTTCATGCAGAGTGGTAGTAGCTGACTTAGCGGCACCGATGCATAAAAAATCTAATGTCTTGGGCATAGAGTTTATATTGATACTTCTAACTTAAAATTAACTTATGTCGTTTTGGTGGCATGTGCTATCTCTACTTTACCCTGTTTTACGAATAAGTTAAAATTAGGCCCACATAGCGTAGGTAAAATACCTATAGTAGAAAGGTGACACACTCATGTGCGGCATAGTAGGCTATATCGGAAATCGTGAAGCTCAGGGTATTTTGATTGGTGGGTTAAAACGATTAGAGTACCGTGGATATGACTCAGCCGGAGTAGCAACATTAAATTCAACTGGTGAGTTAACTAATATTAGGGCACAAGGTAAAGTTGCGCAGCTAGCTGAGTTACAGGTAAAAAATCGAAAAACAGACAGCATAGGCATCGGTCATACTCGTTGGGCAACGCACGGTGCACCAAGTGTAAAAAATGCTCACCCGCACACTGTTGGCCGTATTACGCTAGTGCACAATGGAATTATAGAGAATTACCAAGATTTGAAGCATATATTAGTAGATAAGGGCTACGAGTTCCAGAGCGATACAGATACCGAGGTGCTTGCCGGATTGATTGACTCGCTCTACAGCGACGACACAAACTTACTAGACGCCGTACTCGGCGCCCTAAGACTAGTCGTGGGGGCGTACGGACTGGCTGTAATTGCTCACGACACTCCAGACCAAATTATTGTTGCTAGAAGTGGAAGTCCATTAATCATTGGTTTAGATGATGAAGAAACATTTATTGCAAGTGACGCTTCGGCATTAATTGGCCATACCGACCAAGTGCTGTACCTAAAAGAGGGTGAAGTGGCAGTGTGTAAGGCGGGTGACGTACAGCTGTATGACATCAAGGCAAATCCATTGTCGGCTGCTGTTGAAACGCTTGAGGCTGACATGCAAGCTATCCAAAAAGAAGGCTACGAGCACTTTTTGTTAAAAGAAATCCATGAGCAGCCAGATACCTTGCGAGCAACATTGGCTGGTCGTTTGCACCTAGATACAATGACAGCCAGCTTGGGTGGTATAAATATGACCGCAGAAGAGCTGCGCGCTGTCAAAAATATTGTGATTGTTGGCTGTGGTACTGCAAATTATGCTGGACAGTTAGCTAGTTACTTTATAGAGCAATTTACCGACGATATTTCGGTGCGTGTTGAGATAGCTTCAGAGCTACGCTATAGATCGTTTCATGTGGCCGATAATACGGTGGCACTTATTGTATCGCAAAGTGGTGAAACGGCCGACACGCTAGCCTGCCTTGGTGAGCTGAAGCGGCGGGGCGTACGCTGTTTAGGTATTGTTAATGCGGTA
Organism: Candidatus Saccharimonadota bacterium; assembly: GCA_012270305.1. Classification (GTDB taxonomy): domain Bacteria; phylum Patescibacteriota; class Saccharimonadia; order Saccharimonadales; family Saccharimonadaceae; genus UBA1020. The sequence continues at coordinate 5,056 of JAAXIO010000041.1, read as the reverse complement.
GGTTCCAGTATTGCCCGCGAGGTTGATGGTGGTGTGTATGTTCACGTTGGGCCAGAAATATCAGTGGCAAGTAGCAAAGCGTTTACCTCGCAGGTGGCAGCGATGGTATTGTTTGGCCTAGTGGTTGCACAGGCTAAGGGTATAGGTGCCAAGGAGCTGGCTGAGTACGTACAGGAGCTGGATAGGCTACCGTTTGAAATAGAAAAGGTGATCAACACGGTCGAAGATTCTGTGGCGCATCTTGCAAAAGAGTATGCCAGCTATGAGCATGCACTGTATATGGGCCGAGATACGCTGTACCCAGTTGCCTTAGAGGGAGCATTAAAGCTTAAAGAAATAAGTTATATTCAAGCCGAGGGGCATGCGGCAGGTGAACTAAAGCATGGTCCGATTGCATTAGTTGATGATAGTTTTTTTGAAGTGGCATTGATAGCCGATAACTGGCTATATGAAAAGTCACTGAGTAATTTGATTGAAGTGAACGCTCGCGGCGGGCATGTGATAGCGATTACCAATAGCCAAAAACCAATCGAAGCCGAGGCAGTAGTGCAACTAAACACCGACCTTACTGTGTTTGTACCACTATTGTTTAACGTAGTACTGCAACTGTTCGCCTACTATGTATCATTAGAGCGCGGCAATGATGTTGATCAGCCGCGGAATCTAGCAAAAAGCGTAACAGTTGAGTAGCTACATTAATTGGTTGATTTTAGAACCACTGTTCGAATTTTGCTAATAAACAGTCCTTTGTCAAAGCGGCGGGCTTTTCGGCGAAGCGTGGCGGGGTGAAAGCTGGTTTGTTCGGCTTGAGTAATAGCGCTGGCTACTGCATCAACCGTTTGTTCATCAAATAGTATGCCGCTTTCACCGTGCTGGACTATGTCAGCCGTGCCACCACGGGCATAGCCAATTACTGGTGCGCCGGCAGCTAAGGCTTCTGCTTGCACAATGCCAAAATCTTCCTCGGCCGGGTATATAAAGCCTTTTGCCTCGTTCAGCGCCTGCTGTACGGCCGCATCGGAGGCATCACCATATCGATCGGTATAGAATTCTATGGTTGGCCCCGCTAAGGCTTTTAGGCGCTCGTGCTCACTACCGTTACCGAATACTTTTAATTTGATGCCTAGCTTCGTTGCTGCCTGTACGGCGAGGTCGTGGTGCTTATACGGGACTTGGCGACCGAGTGTGACGTAGTAGTCCGCACGGTCTTTTTTGGGTTCAAACCGGTCTACATTAACGGGCGGGTGAATAACCGTACTTGGTTGGCCATAATATTTGGTAATGCGTTTTTGTACTTCGCTAGAATTCGCTACAAACACATCTACATGCTGCGCGGCTTCGTAGTCGGCCCGTTTGAGCCCTGGCACCATTAATGGCATGGCAGCTCGCACCAGCCAGTTTAATTTGCCAAAGCCTGGGTCTTTTTTATACTCATCGTAATGGCTCCAGTAGTAGCGAATTGGAGTATGACAGTAGCATATATGTACTTGGCCAGACCGAGTTTTGCGAACTTGCTTCGCTTCGGCACTCGAGCTACTGATTATGATGTCGAACTCGCTTAAATCAAGTTGTCGAAAAGCCGCCACGCGCAGCATGGGGAAGAACTTGTGTAGCTTTCGAAAGGGCTTCGGTAGGCTCTGTAAATAGGTTGTGCGCACATCGTACTTTTTGAATGCAGGCATAGTGCTCGGTGTGTAAACAGAGGTATATATGGGTGCACCAGGAAAGGCTTCGGCGAGTGCTAGCACCACATTTTCGGCCCCACCCATATTAGTGAGCCAGTCGGCCACGATCGCCACTTTTGGCTTTTTGTTAGCGGCCACTATTTTGCGCCTTGCCTTCGAATCACCACCATAATGGTTTTGAATAGGATTTTAATATCTAACCAAAAACTCCAGTTTTGTGCGTAAAACGTCTCGAGCTCAATGCGTTCATCGAAGCTAAGTTCGCTGCGCCCCGATACCTGCCAAATGCCAGTGACACCCGATTTTACACTGTGCAACAGTGCAGCTTTACCTTTAGAGAACTTCACCTCTTGTGGCAGAATTGGCCGTGGCCCAACTAAGCTAAGGTCGCCTTTTAATACGTTGAGTACTTGCGGGAGCTCATCTAATGATGTGGTGCGAAGGAAGTTTCCGAACTTTGTAATGCGAGGGTCGTTAGATACTTTTCGATGGAGTTCATATTCTTTAGCAAGGTCCTCTCGGCCCATGTCCCGGAATTCCTCAGCGGCATCTTTTGAGCCGTACTTAGCAGACATGGTGCGGAATTTAATTAAACGAATTGGTTTTGAGAATTGACTGAGGCGGTTCGATAGGTAGAAGGCAGGGCCGGGGTTAAAGATTTTCTGCAATAGGATGAGCAGCACGAACACAGGGGCTAGTATGACTAGGAGTGCGAATGATACAAATGTATCAAAGATACGCTTCGTAATGGCACCCCAGCCGATAAGGGGGGTTTGAGATACTGAGATCATTGGGTAGCCTAAGAAAACATCGACGGTGTTTTTGCCACTGTAAAACTCAGCCTCACCTGGGATGAAATTATAGTTAATGTGCTTCACCTGAGCGGCACTCATAATGCGCTGGTTTCGCTCGCTTGAATCGTACAGGTCGGTTTGGATGATGGTGGTGATGTTGAGCCGATCAATTGCAGCCAATGCTTCATCGGTGTTCGTGAACTGTTCAACCGTGAGCTGCTTTGGCACTAATTTAGCGGGGCAGTTCATTGCAACCACTCGATAGCCACTTTTTGTCGTTTGGGCGAGCTCGCGTGCGATATCTTTAGTGGCACCTGAGTTACCAATAATGAGTACACGGCTGACGCCACGACCAAATCGAAACGCCAGGGTGCGTAAGGTGCGCATAAGTTCGCGTTCTAGAATGAGTAATAAGAATGACCCGGCTAGTGCGTAGGCTGCTACCAGTCGTGCTGGGAAGACACGTTCGCCAGAAAGGTATTCCCAGCCAATCACCAGTAATATACCAATTAGTGAACCGATTGCTACCTTGGTCCACTCTACGAGGCGTCGATTGTAGGTAGTGCTGCTATATAGCCCCAGTGATGCAAAGGTGATGATCCAAAATGGCAGAATGGCGAGAAAAGTCAGTAGGTAGGTTTGTGCGTAGACGGGTACGAGTAGTGGCCTGGGGTCATTTTGCACGCGAAGTACGTAGGCAACAGTAAATGCCAGGACTAACACGGCCACATCGGCGAATAAGAGAAGAAGGCTATAAAATTTTGTATTACGGCTTGGCATAATGGTTCCCTAAAAGTATAGCATTTTCGGCTATACTAAAGGGAATGAAGTCTTTGTCACTTATGGGAGTATATAGCGGTGGACTGTTGGCTATACTGCTGTTGATTGTGGTGCATGCACCATTGGTAGTGTGGCTCGGAACGCTACTCCCTGAGCAGTCATTAGTATTGAAAGCCTGGAAAGAACTACTACTTGCTGTGCTTTCGATTATTGCAGTAGTGTTGGTGTCGCGTCGTAAGCTATGGCCGAAAGTACTAGGTAATGTGGGTATTCAGCTGAGCCTGTTATATATCGTAATTCATTTAGCACTCGCAGCTTTGCTGGGTGGTGAGCTGCCATCGATCGTATCGGGCTTGATGATTGATCTGCGATTTATTGTGATGTTTGTATTGATGTATACGTTGGTTTTGCTGCAACCAACAATTTTTCCAAAAGTGCTAAAAATTTCAGCCATCGGGGCAGTAATCGTCCTAGTGTTTGGCTTGCTGCAAATAACTGTACTACCAGATAATATTCTGTCGTCGATTGGGTATTCAAAAAATACCATCGCGCCATTTATTACTATTGATCAAAACCCTGACTTTGTACGCATTAATAGTACCCTCAGGGGGCCGAACTCATCGGGGGCGTTATTGGTTGTGTATGGTGCAGTCGCGCTGGCTTTTTTGCTACGAAGTAAAAACGTGCAACAACGCACGCTGAGCGTATTATCGGGCGCAGCAAGCGTTGCTGTGTTGTTTGCAACGTACTCGCGTAGTGCCTACGTAGCGGCGGTATTGGCAGCGGGGACTGTACTGGTTGTAGCGAGCAACATCAGCAAACGGCTGTTGATAGTCGGTGGGCTATTCGCAATTTGGATTACTGGACTAACGCTGCTGAGCGTGCAATCGGACTGGGTGTCGAATGTAATTTTACACGAAGACCCTGAATCAACGGTAGTGACTAAGTCGAACGACGAGCACATACGATCACTGAAGGTTGGGTTTGAGCGGATGATAACAGAGCCGTTAGGTAGAGGGGTTGGGTCAACGGGGTCGGCCTCCCTATACGACAGTGATGGCACGAATAATATTATTATTGAGAACCATTACTTCTTTATTGCGCATGAAGCCGGGTGGATAGGTTTAGCGACGTTCGTAACACTTTTTGTGTATTTGCTACGCCAATTGTACATGCGACGAACGCAGTGGCTGGCGCTAGGCCTATTTGCTGGCGGCATAGGACTAGCTGCGATTGGTCTGCTGCTGCCTGTGTGGGCTGATGACACCGTATCGATAATATGGTGGGGGCTCGTTGGCGCGGTGGTTGCACTCCCGGCGCGGTCTAAGGTAAAAGCCCGTTTGTAAAACGCTATTGCTTCTGGTGTAATACTGGCGTATCATTACCATATACATTGTAGAAAATAAAGAGGTACTACGTTTACGGTAAACCACCGTTTGTAGAAAAAACATATGCCAGTAGCGAAAACAGCACCAAGCAGACGGGCGACCATTCAAGATATAAAAGAATATCGTCGTGATGTGGTGCCTGATCGAACTATGCGACAGGCTGGCGCTGTGTCGCCTATTGTTAATGTGCCGGCTAAAGCGAACCCAACCGTTGCTACCGCAAAAAAACCAAAGCAGTCACACCAGCCGGTCACGTCGCACGCGGTGCACAAAAAGAAGCAGGTGGTACAACGAACGCAACACGATCGGTTGCTTGCCCCGAAGCCTAGGCCAAGTGCTGCCGTCGCTATGTCGCGGCTACTTGATCGCCATAACGATTTACCGAACCAGCTCGCACGTACGGCTGGTC
>JAAXIO010000007.1:4987-7990 GCA_012270305.1 Candidatus Saccharimonadota bacterium | reverse complement strand
CCAAACACAGCAGCAAACGCCGGAAACATAATAAGCATGGTGAAGAATAACCCACGCCAGCGTTCAAACCATTTTTCGGTGTTTGGCAGAATGAGTGCCGCGAACGCAAGTGGTGCAATGGCTATGGCAATAATAATGATTGCCTGGCGTGCTGCCAAGATAAGGAACGTGACAATAACCAGGAGTGCCGCGCCAACCAAGAACGGTGCAAGTAGGTACCATAGTCCGGCTGCCCCACCAATGGTGCCGGGCAGTGCTGCGATTGCTACGCCTGTTCCAATACCGCCAGCAAGAACCCACGTGGTAACGCTTGTCCAGCTGACTGGGATATTATCACCGGCAGAAGCTCCGGCTAGTGCACTATCGCGTACTTGCTCGAATAGTTGATTCACTCCGTAGCCGGCGATATTTGAGACATCGACGGCAACTGCACAAATAACGTACGAAATATTTATGAGTACCGCGGCGATCACTAGGCGCGGGATAATCTTTCGAACTTCGTACCCTTTCATGCCGCCGCCAACAATGTAGTTATAAATGATGACCAAGAAGCCAATAATGAAGATGATGTTGGCAAAATCACGTGAAACCTGCCATATACGATACACGGGGTTATTAATGTCGCTACTAATTGGCTGAACAACTAAAAATCCTCGAATACGTTCGAAGATAAAATCTATTCCCTCTGAGATACTATTCATGACTGGGCACACCATCCATCCAATGCCGTCGATAGTACAGCTATCTCGTACGATACCGTCATCGGTATTTAGGCGCTCTTCGGCAGGAACAGGGGTGGCAGAGAGCGTTTTCTCGCCGGCTTTATTGGTGTAATTATTCGGTGGGTTAAGTGTGTAGCGAACATACGTAGCCTGCTTTTCGTCTTGCGGAGTGGTGGTGGAAAAATAGATGAAGTGAACTGTTTTAGCGCTACTGCTGTCTTCTATGCGCTGGTAAACGGCTGGGCTTTTGCTAACGCTGCCTGGCAATTGGTTTGTATTTTGAACTGCTTCATAGGCTTCAGACTTGTACATGACGGCATCGCCGTCCCATGTTACGTCGGTGGCGGCAGCAGCTAGAGGGCTTGTGGCGAGTATGTACCCGAAAGACGCCATCAAAATGGTGGCGAGCAGCAGGCTAAATTTCCGCGGACTAAATGTACCCCGCGGAGTTCGTACGAGAACCTCCCACATATCACTTGTGATTCTATCACTTTACAGAGAAAAAGTCAATACCTTACCTCATATAAAAAACACTACGAAACAAGCAAATTTTATTGCACGATTGCTAAAAATATCGTATTGTGTGGATAGCTATGAACATAAAACAAATACCCCTTGGCATTACGCTCGCTACCCTGTTTGCACTGAGTGGACTACTTGCTTTTGTGCAGCCATCTAGTAGCGTATATGCAGCCAACTCAAAAGAAATTACTTGTGCGGATGGCGAAACGGTCACAGCTCGTAAAGGGATGAAGCCAGATAGAGAAAAGCTTGATAATAAAGACTTCAATCACGCTTGTAGGAATAATGACGGCTACGACCCTGATACTGAGCCCGGTGGAACCGGCTCGACATCTGGTAATACTTGCGGTGGTGTTGAGACTTCGATTATTAAGTGTGATGCCGACAACTCTGGCGGAACACGTAACAATGGACTCTGGCAACTACTACTAATTGTAGTGAACATCTTAACGGCAGGTATTGGCATTGTGGCTGTTGGCGGTATTGTGTATGGGTCTGTGCTATATACCACAGCCGGAGACAAAGCCGATCAGGTAAAGCAAGCTGTTGATATTATTGTGAATGTGGTGATCGGACTCGTGCTGTTTGCCTTAATGTGGTCGCTACTTAACTTTATTGTGCCAGGAGGAGTGTTCAACTAATGAAATCAATCATACTAAGCCTAAGTGTGTTTGGTCTGCTGTTAAGTACAGCCGTAGCTACCTTGCCATTTGCAACTGCTAATGCCGCTGAAGTATTTAAAGATGGCGACCGCTGCACAAGCCGGTTCCTTACCTTCCCCGCTTGGTACCGCGGACTAGAGCGTGAGCGTTGCAATATTGTGCCGCCCAGTGAGTCGGATGGAATTTCGACATTTATTTTTACAATCGTTCTAAATATTATTGAAATTGCGCTGCAGATTGTTGCGTACGCAGCCGTAGGTTTTACCATTTATGGTGGGTTTAAATACTTAACGAGTGCCGGTGATGCCAATCGGGTAACGGCTGGCCGTAAAATGATTACAAATGCATTAATTGGATTAGTTATATCATTTATGTCGATTGCAATTGTTAACTTAATAGCGAGTAACTTGAAATAATCATGAATAACCTACTGTATGTTGCAGCAACAAAAATTAAACCTGGCGAGGCTGGCGTGCCAAAGCTTGAAGCAGCGGATGTTATTACGGGGATTTTGAATACTGTATATCTTGCCGCTGGGATTGCAGGCGTGATTGTTATTATTGTAAGTGCGTACTTTTATGTAATATCACAGGGAGACGCTGCTAAAATAAAGCGTGCAAAAGATGGTATATTATATGCAGTTGTCGGCATCATCGTGGTAATGAGTGCCTTTTTAATAACTAACTTCGTGATAGGACGATTCTAGCTCTGGTAATGACTATTGAGAAATTAAAACGATTCACCCTACTTATTGCGCTGGTATTGGGAGTGGTAACAGTTCCAGTTGCACCAGTCGGTGCTATTAATGTGTTTAAAGATGACGTGTGTAATGACACCACGAAAAACACTAGCGTGTGTAAAGGCAGTAATGAAACAATCAGTCCAATTATTCAGGCAATTGTGAATACACTACTATTTGCGATCGGTACGGTATCGGTGATTATGATTATTGTTGGTGGATTCCGTTACACCATAAGTAATGGCGATTCTGCTAAAGTGAAGCAAGCTAAGGACACGATACTATACTCGGTTATTGGCTTAATTGTGGCGCTCTCGGCGTTTGCAATTGTGCAATTTGTAGCAACTAATTTCAAGGC
>JAAXIO010000007.1:0-4887 GCA_012270305.1 Candidatus Saccharimonadota bacterium | reverse complement strand
GCACTGCTTGCCTACGCTATCGTTAACTTCGTTATCACCAGCTTCGCTAGCTAGTAATCTGCAACCTTATAAAAGACCGCTCAAAATAGAGTGGTCTTTTTTTGTTGCATGATATATAAAAATACCACCCAGTTGATAGGGTGGTATTTTAAAGTAGAAGTGCTGATTAGTTAATCATAATCTTCTTAGCAGTTTCCTGCTTAATCTTGCCAAAGCCGATAGTGAGCACGCCGTCTTTTAGCATAGCTTCCACTTCGTCTTCTTTAACAGCAACTGGCAAGGCTACGGTGCGACTAAATTCACCCCAGTAGCATTCTTGAATGTGCCAGTTTGTTGCATCGGTGTCATCACCGCTGCTGAGTGTTCCACTAATGGTCAAGATGCCGTCTGAAATACTGACATCAAGATCTTCTTTGTTTACACCAGCAGTACGAGCTTTTACGATGAGTTTTTCATCGGTTTCGTATACGTCAACTGCGAGTTGACCCGGAAAGTCTTCTTCCCCGTCGTCCCAGCTGTCGTCTGCTGTTGGTTGCGGTTGTGCCGCGAGTTGCGGTTCTTCTTGTTGTGAGAGCTCATCATCGTTCAAAAACGCAGCAGCGAGTTCGTCCTCGATAAGCAAGTCATCGTTTTGTTTGCGAGCCATTGGTTTCCTCCACTTCTACCTCTGGTACTATTGACAGATAGTCTTCTTCAGTATAACTAATGCTTATAGTATAATCAACGCTAAAGAAGGACGATACGTAAAAAGCACAATGATTGATCGGCTACTGCAAATTGTCGCTCCTCACCACTGTTTTGAGTGCGGTAAAACAGGCGACTTGCTATGCCCAAATTGTAAATACGACATCGTTGAAGACGCCTTTTCGGGATGTATTGTTTGCGAGCGGCCAACTGCGAATGGCATATGTAGCGCATGCCGCACTACTTATAGCAAAGCCTGGTGTGTTGGTGATCGAACCGGGTCGTTACTGCAGCTCATTAATGTATATAAATTTGAACGTGCAAAAGCTGCTGGCAGTTATTTGGCTGATCTACTCGACGCTTCCCTGCCGGTGTTACCGCCAGATACTATTGTTGTGCCAGTTCCTACGGTGCCAAGCCATATTCGAGTTAGGGGCTACGATCATGCACTGCTGCTCGCCCGTTTATTTGCTAAGAAACGTACGCTACGAACTAGTACATGCTTAAAGCGATATAACGCACTATCTCAACGTGGACTTAATAAAAATGAGCGACTGAAGTTGGCTGAAAAAACGTATACTTGTAAAACTCAGCTCGACTCATCGGTGCCGTACCTATTGATTGACGACGTGGTGACTACTAATGCAACGCTCCGGTTCGCTGCACGGGCTCTGCAAGATGCCGGTGCAACTGAAGTATGGGTTGCAGTGATTGCGCGCCAACCCCTCGACAAACAGGGGTAATGCTGCTAGAATTATGGAAGTTCATGGAGAGGTGACCGAGTGGTTTAAGGTACTTGTCTTGAAAACAAGCGTGGGGCAACTCACCGCGAGTTCGAATCTCGCCCTCTCCGCCAGAAGAATGCCCGATAGGTTTATAGTCTATCGGGTTTTCTTCTTGTTAGAAAATGATATTTGAACGAGCAGAGTTCGGTCGTTGTCATAATCTATTGATTTGACAACAGGTAGCGAATGTCGGCGCTAGCATAGCGCTGGCATTCAAGCGTCATCTCGCCCACCCTCCTGCCATAAATGTTAATCGCCGCTAGGCTACCTACCCCCATGGGGTGAATAGGTAGCCTAGCGGCTTGCTGCGAAACAGGTCTGCGTAAGCCCGTTTCTACTGGTAACTATAAAGATATAATCTGAGAAACAACTTAGACGTTAGTGCCGCCACCGTCGGTTGCACTAAAACTAGTGAGTACAAAGTTGATGATTGCGTATGCTAGTAGTGCTACAACAACACCTACGATTGCATACAATATGGTGTTTTTCGCTGCGGTCACTGCGCTTGAATTACCGCCGGATATAACGTAGCGGAGTCCGCCGATAATAATCATAATTACTGATACGGCACCGAGTACAAATAGTAGAACGTTGGTAATTGTTTTAAAAATACCGGTTTGTCCGAATAGATCAGTGGTTTGCCCGTCTCCCCTGGCTGATTCGGCTCCGTTTTGAATAGGCACATCACTTGCCCCTACAAGTGGAGCTGCCATGATTACTAGTGTTAGTGCTGCGGTAAGCACCGACGGTAAGATTGTGCGAATAACGTTTTTTACCATGTAACTCCTTTGTTTACTTACCTTAAATATAGCAAATTACCCTAAAAAGTCTACCTACCGCCCCTGTTATATGCTACAATCGTTGAAGTTGTTACCAAAGTAACTACTAGGCCAAAAGAGTCAGTCCACGTGGCTGCTGCGTAAAACGCTTTACTCAATTCTACGGAGGAGTACCCAAGTGGCTGAAGGGGACGGTTTGCTAAATCGTTAGTACGGAGAGATCTGTAGCGGGAGTTCGAATCTCCCCTCCTCCGCCAAATTAAGAAATGACCTTTTGGTCATTTTTTAATTTGAGGTGAGGCGAAGATGTTGAACTCACGCGTAATTTGCGAAGCAAATTGGCGGGAAGTTCGGTGTAGTGAAGCGCAGAAACAAAAGCAGGGTTAGCTATTTTTGTTTCAAGCGAGCGGAAGAGCAATCTTTGATTGCGATATATCCCATCTTTCTACATTTTTGCTGCACGCCGCTGTACCGAATCTATACGGAGTTATCTCTCCTCCTCGGCCTTCGTCGCAGTCGGTTATGGTACACTCAAATTATGATCAAAACACATTCCCCCTCAAGAGTATCTTCACGAAAAAGTTTATTTGAAGGCCGCATTAATCGCCTAGCTTTCTTTTTAGGTAATGCAGTACTGGTACTTATTCCGGTCGTTACACTTTTGGCGTATGCCGCTATAAACTTCATTATGTCTTCGTCTACACAGTCATCGAGCGGTGGCCTATTCCCTGAGCAAGGAGCTGCAGTATCTGCCGTTAACATTTTGCTATTTGTATTTCTTGCTATTTACCTTGTAATGGCAATTTTTATAATGTTTTCACTATATATTCGCAGGCTTCATGACATGAACTTAACCGGCTGGTTATCTATACTGCTACTAATCAACCCCGTATCGTTAATCCTCTATATAATACTGCAAGTCGTAGAGGGTACAGACGGGCTGAATAAGTATGGTCCAGAAGAGCGACCTGCTAACCTGCTCGCAATTCTCGGTTTTCGACGATAAGCCTCTGTCTGGGCAGGTGGTGGTGCCTTTAGAGGCATGCTATACTATCGTCAATGAGAAAAAGCATAAACGGCTTTACTATCGTCGAATTACTTATTGTGATTGTGGTAATCGCTATTCTCGCGGCGATTAGTATTGTTGCCTACAACGGTATTCAAGATCGTGCAAATGCTTCATCTTCACAAAGTGCTACGCGTCAAGTTGCAACAAAAGTTCGCGCACACACAGTTGAAAATGGTACGTGCCCAGCAAACTTAAGTAGTTTAGGTGTATCAGACACGGCGAGCACTCAATACTTTTACTCATGCGATGTGTCTACCTCCCCTTCTGAGTATTGTCTGACTTCTGTGGTTGGCAAACATAATTACTATATGAGTAGCTCGCAAACTTCACCAACATTCGGATCGTGTTACAACTATTTGCTGTGGAATAAGTCTAGCGGACCTACACCGGTACCCGGGGCTACTGTTGATACATCTGTGTATAGAACATCCACAAGTTCAATCCGGCTTGGGCCGGGAGAAACAGGACGATCTGTATTAAATTCACCGTATAGCGGCGAAGTCGGGCAAACCTATTCAATGAGCTTATGGATTAGAACTGATAGTAACTGGGACGGTACGGGTGGTAATTCAAAAATACGTTTTGGTGCGACGGGTGGAGGCTTGCTGCGTGCATGCGGGTATCAAGGAGTTAAAACGAACTGGACCCAAGTAACGTGTGACTATACGCTCAACAGCGCTCACACTAGCGTAACACTTACAGTAGGCAACGACGGTAGCACTGGAAGAATATGGCTGGATGACTTCTCGTTAACACGGTCTTATTAGTTACGGTTACTCTGGTATACTACTTATATGCAACCTGAGCAGCAAGTGCCACAAGTAGAACAGCCGATTCCGCCAACTGCGGACACTATTCCTGCGCCTCAAGATATGGGCGCCGAGCAAGTTGAGGCGGGTGGTACGTCAGAGCAGCCAATTCAATGGCAGGCTCCTGAATATCTGCAAGAACGCCGTTCTCCCTGGTGGTTTATTGGCTTTTGGGCGGTGGTTATTGTACTTATGGCAGTCGCTATCTTGGTGGTTCAGTCTTGGTCATTCGCCTTACTTATTCCAGCAATGGCGGCAGCGCTTACGATTTATTCGCACCGTCCACCCCGGCTGTTAAACTATGTACTTACTGACAAGGGAATATATATAAACGAAAAACTTCATCCCATGAGTGAATTTAGAAGTTTTGGTGTATTGCAAGCTGAGTCGATGCCGAGTGTTATGTTGATTCCAGTAAAACGTTTCCGCCCAGGACTCACGGTGCACTTCCCTGCTGAAGCTGGCGAGGCGATTGTAGACATGCTCGGTGCTCGTATTCCAATGCAACCAATCAAACTAGACGCTTTCGATAAGTTAATTCGCCAACTGCACTTGTAGTAAAGCGTATTGCCCTATTTACCTCTGTTATGTTACAATTAATCCTGTTCGCTTTTTAGTAAGTGAAAGTACCTTCTAGTTACAACACTGGGGGCACGTTACCAAAAATAACCGTGTCGCTAGTAAGCACCCGTAGCTCAGCTGGATAGAGCGTCGGCTTGCGGAGCCGAAGGCCATAGGTTCAAATCCTGTCGGGTGTACCA
>JAAXIO010000042.1 GCA_012270305.1 Candidatus Saccharimonadota bacterium | reverse complement strand
GATTCAGCTTACAGTTGGCGAAGCAAGTAAAATAGCCCCAATTCCGATTGGTCAGTATGATGTGATTCTTGTGCCGGTTGTTGCGTTTGATAGCTTGTGCCACCGAATTGGCTATGGTGGTGGCTGGTATGATCGATGGCTGTTCAGCCAGGCTCGGGTATTGAAGATCGGCCTAGCCTATGAGACTCAGAAGGTGCAATCTGTCCCGGCAGAAGCACATGATGTGCCGCTTGACATGATAGTAACTGAAAAAGCGGTGTATCAGCGGGCAAACAAAAGCACCCTACTAAAGTAGAGCGCTTAAGTCCTCTATGGTGAACTAGGAGGCACTCATGCTGAGCAGCGTCCACAGTCCCCCACGGTTGTCACTTCGCAGTCGAAACTGCGAGTGGCCGTCTGACAATGTCAAAATATGACTCGCCAAACCACCACGGTTCACCAAGCAGCTCAGGCCGGCATCTACAAAATCGTAAATACGGCCCTCAAATTCTATTTGGCGCGGGTACGCACTTAAATTCTTTTTGAATCCTAGTGCTGTGACATGTACCGGTTTGTTGATAGTAATGTTTTTCATATTCACTCCCAGTCCCGCGTACACGCGAGAGCTAATGTTTAATAATTAGCGAACGGATTTTGGAGTATGGGGCGAAAGTAGGAAGGATGAACCGACCGTTCAGGGCGCATCTGTTAGCTGCCTTCACCTGTTAGAATATGAAGCATCAACGTGTTACGGCTGATACTGGCTGTAAATGAGCTTGTAGGTAAAAAGGTGCAAGGCACCAGTACGTACATAGCTACTCCTAGTATACCCGCTTATGCCTACGGGTACAAAGTGAATACGTTTTCACCTACGTTAGAATGCTTGTTACAATAACTACATGGATATACTTACAGCTTCATCATTCTCTGGCCAATTTGGCATACTTTTCAAGGTAATCGTTATTCTTGCGTTGGCATATTTGGGTCAAATTGTTGCTAAAAAGTTTATTGAGCGGGTTGTGCGACGTTCAGTCATAGCCAGTAAGTTTAAAACTAAAAAAGATGAAGTACAGCGTGAAGATACGCTTATATCTATTCTAAAAACTGCTGCGAATGCAGCTATCTGGGTAGTAGCTGGTCTATCTATTTTGGGAGTGTTTGATATCAATATCGCCCCGCTACTAGCCGGCGCAGGTGTGGTTGGCGTAGCACTAGGGTTTGGTGCACAATCACTTGTCAAAGATTTACTTGCAGGGCTATTTATTCTGCTTGAAAATCAATACCGAGTTGGTGATGTACTGCAAGTGAACCAGTCTGTTGCAGGGATTGTTGAGAAGATTAGTTTGCGTGTTACGGTACTGCGAGACTTAGACGGCAAAGTGCACTACGTACCAAATGGTGTAATTGAAATAGCAACGAATTTAACAATGGAATATGCCCAAGTTGATTTGAACATTGGAGTGTCATACGGCTCCGACATCGATAAAGTGGAGCGAGTAATCAATGATGTTGGCGAACAGCTCTTTATCGATAAGAAATGGAAAGGCGTGGTGCTCGAGCCGGCGAAGATGTTACGAGTGGACAGCTTTGATGATTCGGCAATTACTGTAAAAATTGTATGTAAAACCGCACCGATTAGACAGTGGTAAGTTAAAAGTGAAATATTACTCCGAATTAAAAAAGCGTTTGATGCTGAAGGAATTGAAATTCCCTTCCCGCAAAGAGGTATTCACACTCGCACCAAGTAGTTCAACTGCCCACTTTGTAGCCATGCTACAATAAAACTACATTACGCTTAAGATTATAAAATAGTTAGGTGAACTATAGATATGAAGATGGTGGCGAGTAAGGCATTCACAATCGTAGAGCTTCTTATAGTGATTGTTGTGATTGCAATTCTTGCTGCTATTAGTATTGTTGCATATAACGGCATACAAGATAGGGCGCGACTTTCTGGCGCTAAAGCATACCAAGCGCAGCTGCTTCGATCACCTGATGTTCTTAAGGCGACTGCTATGTATAACTTCGATGATTGTTCCGGTTCAACAGTTAGAGATTCGAGCGAACCTACCAATAACGGTACGATTGTGGGAACTGTTAGTTGGTCGAGCGATACACCGAGTGGCTCAGGGTGCTCGCTATATCTGAATGGGTCTAGCCGGGTGGACACTGCGGCGAGAATCGATGCCAGTTACTATATAAAAGCGGCGTGGGTAAAAATAACGAATTGCTCGCCTAGTAACAACATTATTAGCGGGCAAGGTTCGGCATTC
Organism: Candidatus Saccharimonadota bacterium; assembly: GCA_012270305.1. Lineage (GTDB taxonomy): Bacteria > Patescibacteriota > Saccharimonadia > Saccharimonadales > Saccharimonadaceae > UBA1020. The sequence goes on along the minus strand of JAAXIO010000042.1, from coordinate 5,751 downwards.
TATAGCTGTACACTGCGGGCAGGCCATAATGGGTCATGGAGTAGTGCCAATGGTGGCAACGTCCTTAATGATGGTAGGTGGCATTATGTATCGCTACTTTATAGCGACTCAACCTTAAAGATGCATGTAGATGGTAAGCTAGTCGCCACATCTGGTAGCATTTCGGCACCATCTGATTTAACAAATCAAATTGGCGCGCTTACTGGTGGTAACAATTTAACTGGTTATATTGATGACGTTTTGATTATCGCAGGTCGAGGCCTTGACTAGGTGCCGCAGTTAACGGTAAATTGTTCGAACGGATAAAGTCAAACACCGTAGGAGAATAGATGAGACAGTTCAACAAACAAATTTTATATACGGGCTTAGTACTTGGTGTGATACTAATATTTATTCCGTATCTTATTTATTTTGAATGGGTAAAAGAGATAACTGTTCAAAATACTGGCGAGGAGGGAATTAATTTTTTAATTAACACACCCGTTGTCATTGGTTCGTTACTCGTAGGCTACACCGCTAGTATGTTGTTTATCAAAAAAGATAAAACTTCACGCTATGTTGCCGCATTAGTAATAGCCCTGGCGAGCTATCAGATATCATTTGCCTTATTATATGTATTTAATACGCTTACTATGATACCGGTAGGCCCGATTTAAGGCTCCACGCAATAGTGACATTGAGCGACTAGTTCGATTGATAAATAAATCAAAAATCTTCTTCAGGATTGTCTGACTCACTTTTGCCCCATCGCCATTTTGGTCTAGGCGATGTTGCTAGTCCGAATGTCGTTATGGTAATAATCGAAAACGTAATAATCGCTAAGAATGCCGCAAATTCATTTAAGGTTGGCTGTTCGGGCTTGACTGGCAGGAACGTAGTAGCGGCAAGTACAACCCCTACTTGAGCTAACAGAATTATTACTGCAGTCCAGCTAACCGGGGTCCATCCCCACCCATATCTTTTACGCTTCATCAGATGCCTTTTTTGTTGACTCATAGTAATTACAGTAACATTATTACTAATACGAATCTAGCTGTTGCCGATGCAGGCTATCTTAGAGATTTAGCTGCATTACGATACTAAAGTTATCACGAGATGATCAAAAGAATGGCCTTCTGTATATGGTATAGTCATCTTATGGTTGAAGCTAAAAATAAAAAAAATATTCTGGATTTCAGTATCAATATTGTGCGCGTTACTGGCTGCGCCAATCCACGTGCTAGTTAAGCTCGCATTGGAAGAGACAGCCCCATATTTCTATAATTATTTTCGCTACCTGCTAGTTCTTATTGCATGCATCCCTCTCTTCCTATTTATAAGGACCACTCGCAAAAAATTATTTGCATACGCAGGTCATGTTTTTTACTCAGCAGTAACAATGGCGCTTTCAGTGACATTCTACACCTTGGCGACTGGTGACAGTAAGGCGAGCCTTGTATCGATCTTATCTTTATTAGCGCCAGTATTTTTCTTAATAATCTCAGGTCGAGTTGTAGGCGAAAAGTTTGCTAAAAAAGAAGTTTATGGAACAGGATTGGCGCTACTTGGGGCATTAGTGGTTTTAGTTTTCCCGCTAATAACTCATGGTCTGATGCATAGCGATTCATATCCGGTGGCTAGTCTATATATGCTTGTTGGCACGCTAAGCTATGCAGCGTCGTTAGTTTTTATGCGCACCGCAAACGAGAAAGGTGCTCCACTTATATTGATAATTGGCGTTCAAGCCCTCGTGGTGATGATTATGTCCTACTTTCTGTTTGTTTCTTCGGGGGACAGCACTTCAAGTAAAATAACAGGTGACTTAATTCTTCTAGCTGGGTATCCTGCATTTGTTGTTGCTGTTCTAGTACGAGTGCTAGATACACTAGTGTATGAAAAAGTTGGCTCTGTAGTAGTGGGACTGACTGCTTATCTTAACGTAGTACTGGGTGTTATATTGGCGGCCATATTATTATCTGAAACTATTGGTCTCACGACTATTGTGGGAGGGGTGCTTATTATTGCTGGCATCATTTTGGCAGAGTTTAGCACGAAACACCATAAGTTAGCACATCATAAATATCGCCATCACTAGATTCGACATGATTCCGGAGCAATTTACATATCTAGGGCTGGCAATGTCTGTAGTAGGGTCAATGCATTACTTATTCCTTACAATAAAAGGACGGGTGAAACCCAGCAAAGTCACTTGGTTGCTTTGGGGTTTGTTTCCTTTAATTGTGTATATAGGACAGGCTGTAAATGGAGTGGGTGCACCTGCATGGAACACCTTAGCTGCTTCTATTCTGCCAACTATGGTTGTTATTGCTTCTATCAAAATCAAGCAGTCACATTGGAGCTCTAGTATCGTCGACTACATCCTGGCTGCCCTAGCTCTACTTGGAGTTATAGCCTCGCTACTCACAGGAGTGGCGCTATACGCCATGTCGTTTGCAATAATAGCCGACTTTCTTGCAACGATCCCAACATATCGTAAATCATACTTATATCCCAGCTCGGAGAGTGCGTTTGTATATATTGTAAGTGCTATCGGTTCATCTATCAGTTTATTCGCAGTACAAAACCCTCAGATTATATCTACATTATTCTTGTTATACCTGGTTGTCTCGAATAGTGCTATCTTTATGTTGATAAAATTCGGAATCAAGTCTAAAGATAGGGCCTTGTTATCTATTTGATGATCTTATTCTATAAACTAGCTTTAACTAGCTGCCCGGAATAGTTAAATAAACAGGGTCAAAATATCTTTGTGCTAAGATAGGTGTTCGCTTAGGATTAGCTTTCTATATTCATCCGCGAGCATATACGTTTTTGTGTTTTTAAGCCTATCTACAAATAAGATTTCATTAAGGTGGTCCGTTTCATGCTGTGCAACAAATCCTTCTAGTACTTCGTCGTACTCTTTCGCAGCTTCATCAAACCACTGCAAACGTATTTTATTGAATCGTGGCACTTTTGCGTAAAGGGTACTCATCCCTTCTCCAGAACTAATGCAGCCCTCCCAGATCTCTTCTGTATCGCCAAAAGTTTCAGCAACAGTAGGGTTAATAAGTACTGCGTTAAATGGTTCTATGTTCGGACGTGTTGGTGTTGGTTTGATACCTACGACACTGAGGGCAATGCGAGCACCCACTTGCGGGGCTGCTATACCAACTCCGTACTGCTTTTCGTGAAGAGTGTAATACATATTCTCAATGAGTGCTTGAACCTCGTTTGAGAGAATTTCTTCTGGGCTAATTCGCCGCATCTCTTCACGAAGAATTTCGTTTCCAAATCGGGTTGTATTAAGCAACTCAGGCATAGGGTAAGTATAGCAAATAAAAATGACGAACTCTCGTCATTTAGAATAAACATCTTGGCTGGGGCTAGTGGATGTGTTTCAGGAAGAAAGTATTTATGAAGCCATGATTTCTGATCGCAGCTTCATCCATATTTGACCAAGTTGATTCTCCCCATTCCAATCACTGCCCCATCCCCAGAATGCATCATTGTCATTCATTTCAACAATATATCTAGTATCAGATTCAATGAGGGTTTGTTTCACATACTTATGTTGTTCGAGTTTGCATCGAACTATTTCTTCCATAAGTACTACTCTCTTCTGTTTCCAGTTGGGATCATCGTACTTGCTATTTAAATTAGCAAAGTCTGACGCTTCTCGCGGTGAAGTTGTTAGACGAACTTTTTCAGCGAGTTCGGGATTTGTATCAATGAAATGTGCCGCCTGATATGCATGCTCTGCCGTAGGATATAATTTACCTCGCCATTCGACTTGAAATGGAGCAAAATTATCAAATACATACCAACCACTCAAGAAGAATCCAGCAATATTATCTTTATCCATTGTTTAAATTATATCAAAACAAAAGAACCCCATGAATGGAGTTCAATAATGATTAAGCTTGGCTGGGCTAGTGGATGTGTTTCAGGAAGAAACTATCAGTCTATTAAATCATTTCGTTTTAAGTATGGAATAACGTCATGTTCAAAAATTGAACCAACTTTCATCCCGCTAGGTAGTTCAGATCCAACTTCCGCAACTTCATCAATCTCATTTTGCGGTCTCATGTCGCCTGCATATTTCCCAACCATCCATACACCCATTTTGAGTGACTTTCCGGAACCACCTGCAGCTTCAGCAAAGTAGTTATTGATAAATTCGAGATCATCCTCAATGCCATAAATAGAAAGTAACTCTTTTAACTAGCGAATAAACGCTGCAACTTGTGATTCTGAACCTTCAAGTTTACCCCCAGGTGGAACAAAAACATTCTTACCAAATGAGCGCGTAAGGACTGCTTTACGATTTTTAATGATAATTCCGGCTGCTTTTTCTATGTCGAATGGTTGTTCGGTCATGCAAATAGTATATCAAACAAAAAAATGACGATTTTCGTCATTTCATAATGCTTAAGCGTGGCTGGGGCTAGTGGACGTGTTTCAGGAAGATTTTGACAGTGCTAAGTCGCTTATTATCGCATTATAGTCATTTGCATTCACGTACGCCCAAGCATCTGCGTATGCCTTATTATTCGTAACTTCTTCCATGTCAAGCTCGTAAAGATCTTTACGATTTAATACATCCAAGTATAGTTTTTTCATCACTGCGTGTACCGGTATGTGTACAAGAGTGTTCCAGCCGTGCGTATCACCAAACAACTTCTTCCAATCTGTAATAAAATCATGGTCATAATCAATGGATGTATTATCGGTAATAAGACGGTGAATCATTTCGTGTGTGACCGTATTCACAAGCGCATCTTGAGACTTAAATGCAAGTCCAATTACCATAGGGTTACTAATAGGGTTGAACCAAGGCGCTACGTTTACATCGATGATATTCTGACGGAACTCTAGGTCAAGTATCCCGCAAATTCCATGTAATATCTTATCGCTATACGTCTCCCACCAACCTCGATATTTTTGTGCAATCTCGTTATATTCATCATACGAACGTAAAGGTGTGCCATCACCATATTTTTCATTCAACACGACCGACGCAGCGTCAGATAGAAGCCAAGCGTATTTGATTCTCACTTCTGGTATTTTATTTTTCATGCTTAAACTGATTATAGCAAAACAAAAATGACGATTTCTCGTCACTTTAAGCTTAAGCGTCTTGGCTGGGGATAGTGGATGTGTTTCAGGAAGAAACTACTTTGCTGCCCGAAGAATCGCGGCATCTCGTTTGGTCATAAATACCACCTCAAGATCCTCATGTGTCAATTTTGCTTCAACTAATTTTATTGCCTCATCCAAGTTATCAACCCACACTACTGCAAACCCCTCATCAATCTCTTTTTGTGTAAAATTTGGTTCACCGGGCTCTCCGTTGAGTGTAGCTCGGTAAGCATAAGAAATCTGTTTCATCTTCTTGAAATCTCGCCATTCGATTACTTGACCGAGATCTTCTGTTACATTCGCTCTTGAGCCGGTTTCTTCAAGCAATTCTCTTACTAATGCATCTTCTAAACTTTCACCAGCATCAACACCACCACCAGGCAGTTTATAGTAGTCTCTCTGACCGGCGTGCATCAATACGACACGCCCCCCACTATCACTTAACACAGCTCGCACAGCTCTGCGAACATAATAGTCTTCTCGTCTGTCTATATTTGCAGACGAATCCGTCTCTTGCTCATCAATTAGTAAAATTGTTTTGTCCATACTTTAATCATAGCAAATAAAAAGACCTCTCGATCGAAGTCTTCTAAGCATAAGCGTCTTGGCTGGGGCTAGTGGATGTGTTTC
>JAAXIO010000030.1 GCA_012270305.1 Candidatus Saccharimonadota bacterium | reverse complement strand
CAACATAGCTAACGTCGGCATTCACCGCGAGAGCTGTGTTGGCTGGTAGCGTCCACGGCGTAGTGGTCCATGCAAGTAACTGCCTGCCGTCTTCTAATTGAAATTTTACATACACACTGGGGTCGGTAATATCTTGGTACGCGCCGGCGTCCATGGTCACCTCGGCTTTTGAAAGCGGCGTTCCATCGAGCGTACAGTACATGAGCACCTTTTCGCCTTCGTAAATCTTGCCCTTTTCATAGAGTGTTTTAAACGCCCACCAAATTGACTCCATGTACTCTTTATCCATGGTTTTATAGGCACCCTTAAAATCAACCCAGCGGCCAACTCGGTCAATCACATCCTCCCACTCGCTACTAGTTTGCACCATGTTCTCGCGAGTGGCTTTAATGTATTTTTCAAGCCCATACTCAAGCACCTCTTCACGCGAATGAATATTGAGTTTCTTTTCGGTAAAACGTTCTGCCGGCAGGCCATGGCAATCCCATCCCCACACTCGCTCAACGCGCTTGCCTTTCATAGTTTGATAACGCGGCACTGCGTCTTTTACGATACTACTAAGCAAGGTGCCGTGATGCGGGTTACCAGAAATAAATGGCGGACCATCGTAAAACACATAGGCGTTATCGGTCGATCGGTTCTCTACCGACTTTTCAAATGTACGATCCGCTTTCCAGCGCTGCGCCCAGTCTTTTTCGTACTCAAGTGCTCGCCTGCGGCTACTGTGTTGAAACTTCATCCTTGCCATCCTTCCATCATTCCATTATCTTGCAAAAGATCCATTACATATTCAAGATCATTTGATTGTCCATTTGGAGTCACTACATTAACCGCGTAATTAAAAATCAGCATGTACGCATCCTCGAGTTCTTCATCTTTAAGATCCTGCAGCGTTTCATAGACATCTAGTTCACTGTCGTATTCGCTAAGGGTCTCAATTGCACGAATAATTTCATCCCAGGCAAATCTTTCTTTGCTTGTTTCATGCTCAGCGGTAAACGGTATGATTTCTCCCATATGTTCTCCAAACAAAAATCCCTTCGTAGACACTGGAATCCGAAAGGGTTTCTCGGACGGTACCATCCAGTTTCTAAGAAAGGATTCTTAGCACTTGCTTCATCATTTACGCAGATTCACGGCAGGTTCTACTGAGCTTAAAACGCGGTTCTTCCTGCTAGCTGGTGGCTGATAACCACTCGTAGCGCTGTTTCATGTATTATTTTATACCTTTTTAGGGGGCATTGGCAAGAATTTACTCGGTCTTGCTTGATACTTTTTCCAGCCCGGTCGCTGTTTCATTGATGCTTCTGAAAGCGGCACACCCGAAACAAATAACAATAAGTAGGTGATGACGACCGGCGATATAGCGCCAATCCACCCAAAGTAGGTTGATAACGCAATAATGAAGATTCCCCACCACATAGTGGCTTCACCGAAGTAATTTGGGTGCCGCGTGTAAGCCCACAGCCCTGTGGTGAGCATTTTTCCCTTGTTGTCGGAATTTTTTATAAACTGTTTTAGCTGCCAGTCACCCACCACTTCGAACAAGAAGCCAATTAGCCAAATAGCCAACCCAGCATACGCTAATGGACTAAGCAGTTGAGGAGGCGAACTCAGTACAACGATTGCTGCCATTGAAATAATCACCGCCAGCACCGCCTGGAGTACGAATATGCGTAAATACGTATTGAGTGCAGCATTGCCCTTCCACTTCTTTCGAAGTTCAACGTAGCGCTTATCCTCAGCTCGCCCAATACTCCTGAGTGTAATCGTTATGGCTAAGCGAAGCCCCCAAATTAGCACAAGGGCCATCGTAAGTGTTTGCACATTCCAGCCTAGCATCAGTTCGTAGTCGCTCGACAACCATGCAGTTGCGGTTGCAACGATAAATACTAGCCCCCAGGCACTATCGACAGCATCGGTTCGCTTGAGACTCCACGAAACCATAAACATAAGCGTCATAAAAAGTAATGCGCTCAACGCTACAATTCCAATCCGTGCAATTGGCGACTGTGGTGTGTCAAAGTACACAAAGGCCGAAATGAGTGCCGTTACATACGCACTCAAAAACACAATAAGCGCTGCCGTTGAATATCGGATTTGTGGGAGTTTAGCTAAAAATTCCATTGCCATACTTTATAATTATTGCCGCTATAATAAATGCGATAAACCCAAGCATTACCGCCTTATCGTAGTCGTTCTTAATAAACTGAGTCAGTTTTTTTTGCCAATCGCGCGGCAACGGTAAATTCTTTTCGCGTATATTGTAGCGAGTAATAGAAAACCACACCAAAATAGTAGTCAACGTAACAAGTAAGCACCATGGACACAACGCTTGAATAACGAAGTAGCTGATACCGAGTAGCACTAACGCATAGATAAGCCCCAAGCTATAGCCAACTTGCGCCCATTGCATAAACTTGCGCGGGAATTTTATGCCTGCCAGACCAGCGATGGCCACCGTTATCACCACTGGTTCAGCCATCATGCCAATAAAGCTGTTTGGAAACCCAAGCATTTCAGCACTTGGGTGCTTAGCGACAGTTGCACAGTTCAGTACTACATTTACGCTGCAGCTAAGAGCTGCGTTAGGGTTTTTTGCAAGCTGCAGGGCTTCAACCGACAATACAAACGATGCGAGCAAGCTAAGAAGCGAGCCAATTAACATACTCGTGAAGATCCAACGATTATCGCGCAATTTTTTATCGGAGTGGGTGAAGAATGCAACCAGCTGTTTCATATTTACCTATAGTAACTCACTTCATTAATTGTTGGTAACGGTAGCCCTCGCCAACTGTTCTGTACTTGCCCATCTTCAGATAAGGCAATAATGGTTGGGTACTCTACAATGTCGTACGTGCGGCATAGCGACTGACCGTCTCTGTCGTCTGGATTCACCACTTCGAGCTCTGTACCGGTACGGCCAAGAAAGTCGTGCATATATTCTTCAACAATACGCGAATGCTCGCTATTTGGACGATAGATTACCTTGGCGATCATGGTTCTTTTTGTCGTTTAGCTAGAATTTCTACGAAGTCATCGAGTGTCTGAAAATCATGAAATACGCTTGCAAAGCGCACGTAGGCAACCTGATTTCGCTTTTCAAGCTTATCAAGCACCATGCCCCCAATTTGCTTTGAGAAAACTTCGCTTTCACCTAAGTTGTAGATAGCGTCTTCAACGTCGGATACAATGTCTTCAACTTCAACTTCGCTCGAGAAAAATTTTCCAACAGATTGTTTAATTGCGCCCGCGAGTTTATCTCGGTCGAACAGTTCGCGACTGCCATCTTTTTTTATAACCGCAAGATTCGGCTTTTCAATACGCTCATACGTAGTGAATCGACGACCATCAGGCGACTGACGCCGGCGGCGGATGGTTTTACCATCCCCAACTTCGCGAGATTCTAATACGCGGCTATCGCCGATGTTGAGTGAAGTAGGCACGTTACTGCTCTTTACCCTTCTTATTCTTTATCGTTGTTCTTTTTTTTGCGGCGACGTAGGAATGCTGGCGTGTCGTCATCGTCTTCTTCTGGTTGATTCCAAATTGTAGTAGCATTTGAGTCATCTGCGAAGCTTGCTGAAGTATCTTCTTTGTCAAGCTCTAGATTGACAGATTCAACCATCTTTTCATCTACTTCACCAGCTGGTGTAGCACTTGCTGTAGCCGGTCGAGCACCTGGCATGTCCATGCTGGCAGCTTGCTCTTCAAAGAACGCGCTATCAAAGCCAGTTGCAATCACAGTAATAATTAATTCGTCTTCAAGCTCAGGCTTCAAGGTTGCACCAAAAATAATGTTTGCATCTGGCGATACCGCAGAGGTAATAATTTCTGCCGCTTCTTGAATTTCACTCATGCTCATGTCGTAGCCACCAGTAACATTGAACAACACACCCTTAGCGCCATCAATTGATACCTCAATGAGAGGAGATTCAATTGCCTGCTGAGCAGCTTGTGCAGCACGGTCATCACCACTGGCGCGGCCAATACCCATTAAGGCTGAGCCGGCATTACTCATAATTGCTTTTACGTCGGCGAAGTCAAGGTTAATCAATCCGTGTTCGGTAATCAATTCAGAGATACCCTGCACACCCTGACGCAATACGTCGTCTGCAATCTTAAATGTCTCTAGAAGCGGTGTACGGCGGTCAATTGTTTGCAGAAGCCGATCGTTTGGTATAGTAATCATCGTGTCAACCTGACGACCAAGCTGTGCAATCGCCCAGTCGGCGTTTACGCGACGCTTTTCACCTTCGAAACTAAACGGCTTAGTAGCCACACCAACGACGAGTATGCCAAGTTCACGGGCAACTTCGGCAACAACATGGCCAGCACCAGAGCCAGTGCCACCACCAGCACCAATAGTCACAAATACCATGTCAGCACCCTCAAGCGCTTCTTTAATATCATCTCGAGACTCACGAGCTGCTGCCTCTCCAACCGATGGGTCAGCTCCGGCACCAAGACCACCAGTGGCGTCTTTTCCTAAGTGGATTTTTACGTCTGCCTTAGAATTGTGCAATGCCTGTGCATCGGTGTTCATAGCAATGAACTGCACACCGTGCAAACCGGCATCTTTCATGCGATTTACCGCTGATCCGCCAGCGCCTCCAACACCTACAACCTTAATGCTCGCAAATGTCTGGATTTCACTTGGTTTTACTTCAGGCATTCTTCTTACCCACTTTCCTATTCAGTCGGAACAACAATTCGTCCGCATCTTCCCTATTCAAAATATTTACTCATGTTTAGTATACCACCTATGAATACTAAAATTAAACCTTGAATTTACCAAGGATTTTTTTAGCGTGTGATGATACTTTTTTGAGTGATTCGGTTGAATTTTTTGACAGTGATTTTGCGGAACGAGTACTATTTGTACTACTGTTACTGCCGTGGCCCTCGCCATCGACTAACATTAAGCCACATGCTACTGCGTAATCAGGTTGCTCAACTGCGTCCACCGCACCACCAAGCCCTTTTGCGCGGCCAACACGCGCCGCTAATCCAAGTTTATGCTTCGCAAAATCTGTAATATGTTTCATATTTGCACCACCGCCAATAAGCACAACACCAGACGGTAATTGCCCTGCACGGCCCGCTTTTTTGAGTTCTTTGTTCACAGCATCGAATAGCTCATCAAGTCGCGCTTCTACGATTTCATCAATATCAGACGTAGAAAAACTGTGCACTTCATCCTCTTCTTTGATATCAATGCCCTCATTTGTATCGTGGCCAGTCGCTACAGCGTGCGCCAATTTTACCTTTTCGGCAATTTCTGGGTCTGTTTTTAGTCCAATGGCCAAATCGTTCGTAATGTTTGCCCCACCAACCGGAATTACACCTACGTACTGCAAATCACCCTCTTCAAATACTGCTACACCAGTTGTTGTTGCGCCAATATCAATTACTGCAACACCGTTTTCGAGTTGTTGCTCTTTTAATACCGCCTTTGCACCGGCAAGTACGCTCGGTACAATGGCGTGAGCATCAACTTTAGCCATTTCAGCTGACTTCTGTAGATTTTGTAAGTGCGGCGCAAGTGCCGACACCACGTTGGCTCGAATTTCTAACCGGGTACCCGTCATGCCAAGTGGATCTTTAATATTGTCTTGGCCATCAAGCCGATAACTATGCGGCACTACCTCTAATATTTCTCGATTCGCAGGAATTTTTCCTACTGTCGCTACATCTTCAATACGCACCAAATCATCACGATTCACCTCGTGATCCATTGCCCCAACGGCAATCATGCCATCGGTCTTGACGCTGAGTATATGCGAGCCGTTAATACTTACAGTGGCGTAGTCAACCTGGTAGCCGCTCATACGCTCAGCTTCACCAAGAGCGTTATCAATCGCGGCGGCTGGGCCTTGCAGATTAGCTACAACCCCTTTTCTCATGCCACTGTTTGGTGCGGTACCAACACCTACTATTGTTGGCGCGCCACCTTCAGCCTCTAGATGACCAACAACGCAGCGAACCATAGATGTACCAATATCAATGCCAACAGCATATCGAGAATTTTCTTGCATACGCCTCATTATAGCGCTTCATTCGCGAAAAAAGAACAACCCGGTAGTGGTTACCGTCGGACGTGCTGCTTTTCTAATCCAAAGCCACTGAGAGTACGATAGATATTCAGCAGCTTTACGGTAGCTTTGTTAAGACTTCTACTCCACTCTCAGTAACAAGAACAGTGTGTTCAAAATGTGCGCTCATGCTTCCGTCTTTTGTTGCAAAAGTCCACTCGTCCTCAAGTGGACCGGTGATGTGCTCACCACCTAAGGTTGCCATCGGTTCAATTGCAATTGTGTCGCCAGGCTTAAGTAATACGCCCTTACCGGCGTGGCCATAGTTTGGCACTTCAGGCGCCATATGCATTTGATGCCCAACGCCGTGGCCAACCAACTCTCGTATAATTCCTAATTTTGCGCCCTTTAGTACCGACTCTACAGCCGCCGAAATATCGCCAGTATAGGTTCCCTCACCACTGATTGCATCAATACCCGCATACAAACTTCGCTCCGTGTTAGTCAACAGGTGCTTCAATGCCCCAGTGGGCTGCTCGCCAATCATGACACTAAACGCTGAATCGGTTTTCATACCCTTATAGGTAATCACCATGTCAAACCCAACAATATCACCACGTTCAAATGGCACATCGGTAGGCACTCCATGAACAATTGCCTCGTTCACACTAATGCAGATTACCCCGGGAAACCCAACTTCACTAGTTTTATAGGTTGCTTCGGCCCCGTATTTTTTTATCTCACCCTCAACCCAAGCATCCACATCCTTGCCAGTCATACCAGGCACAAGTCGTTTTTTTAGATCAGCAAAAATAGTAGCTAAAATTTTACCACCATCGCGCATCGCTTGGATTTCGCTAGAAGTTTTAGGTGGCTGCATCGCCCACAACTTCTGCGTACAATCTGTCGTGTACTTCGCCAGCTGAACCAGTGCCATCTAAGTGCACAATCTTTACGCCATCTTCCGCAAAAATACCTAGCACTGGGTACATTTTTTGCCGATAGATAGACATACGTTTGGCAATTGTTTCTGGGGTATCTTCCATACGACCACGTTTTTCTAGACGGCTCATAATTTCACCTTCAGGAACTTCAAGTACCACCACTTGGTCAATTGCCTCACCGCTACGCTTTAAGTATTGCGCTAGCCATTCTGCTTGGGCTTTAGTGCGTGGAAATCCGTCAACAATTATTGTTGGGTATTGTTGCTCTTTGGCCTCACATACTGCTTTATCAAACACTTCATAGGTAAGCTCATTACTTACCAAGTCGCCACTTTTGAGCACTTGTATCACTTCAGGGTCATTACTATCACGTAACATCTGTCCTGTACTGAGCCATTTCCACCCCATGCGCACAGCGAGCATTTGCCCCTGCATACTTTTACCGGCACCTGTTGGGCCAAATAGTAGTATCATTTTTACCCCTTTATATGTCGTTCTATTCTATGTATTTAGTTGTTGTTTTACTAAGCGAGCAATAGTTGCACCATCTGCTGATGTGCCAACTTCAGCTTTTACCGCACCGATTACTTGGCCCATTTTGCTCATATCAGCGTTAAGATTCACAATATGTGTGTCGATCACTTTTAACAGTTCCTCGTCGCTCAACTGAGCAGGCAGGTAGTTTTCGAGTACCGCAATCTCTTTCTTTTCTGGTTCAGCAAGTTCAGGCCGGCCGTTTGCCTCATACAGCTTAATACTTTCGTGACGTTTTTTTACTTCACGGACAACAATTTCTTCGATTTCAGTATCGCTCAAACCTTGCTCGCGCTTACCTTCGGCAACTTCCTGATTAAGAATTGCCGCTTTTAGGTTGCGCAATGTGTCACCTACAAAACGATCGCCGCCTAATAAGGCGGCTTTCATGTCGTTTTGGATTTGCTCCGCCAGGGCCACTAGTTAGCGAACTCCTAGGCGCATCTTAGCCATCTTGTCAGCCTTACGAGCCTTACGAATAATAGCCTTGTTGCGACGTTCAGTTTTGCTAATTG